>JABMQG010000429.1 GCA_013203365.1 Planctomycetota bacterium
GACGGTCAGTTAGTGGACCACGACAAGGTGGCTTTCAACGTCTACGACCACGGGCTGCTGTACGGGGACGGAGTTTTCGAGGGAATCCGCGTCTACAACGGCAATATCTTCATGGTCCAGGCTCACATCGACCGCCTCTTCGCCGGCGCGCGGGCCATTCGGCTGAAAATACCCATGTCCAGGCAGGAGATCCTCGACGCGATGACCTCCGCGCTAGATGCCAACGGCCTGACCGACGGATACCTCCGCCTGGTGGTTACTCGCGGGGCCGGCAATTTGGGTCTGCATCCGTTCCAGTGCGGTAATCCACGGGTCTTCATCATCGCCGACAAGATTGCCCTGTACCCAAAAGAAATGTACGAGCTGGGCATGAGCGTTATTGTCGCCTCAACGACGCGCAACAACATCAACTCGCTGAGCCCGCGAATAAAGAGCCTCAATTACCTCAACAACATCCTCGCCAAGATAGAGGCCATCGACGCCGGCGTGTCCGAGGCGATCATGCTCAACGCCGTCGGCATGGTGGCCGAGGCCACAGGTGACAATGTCTTCCTCGTCCGCGACGACATTCTGCTCACGCCGCCGGCCAACGCCGGCATCCTGGAAGGGATTACGCGAGGAGTTGTAATGGAACTGGCACGCAAGGCCTCCATCGGCGTCCGCGAGACCGACCTGAGCCGATACGACCTCTATAGCGCCGCGGAGTGTTTTCTTACCGGCACGGCCGCCGAGATCATCGCCGTCACCCAGATCGATGGCCGGGCGGTCGGCGACGGAGCGCCAGGGCCGATAACCAAGAAGCTACAGAAGGCGTTTCATGAATTGGTTCGCCGCCGGCAGCAGTAGAGCAGTTCAAGGCAAGAGGTTGCATCGGTGGCCGAGCTTTTTTCATCCGCAAGTCGATCGATACCACGCCACGGCCTTTTCGATGCCTTCGTCGTAGCCGACGGTCGGCTGCCAATTCAACTGCGTGCGGGCCTTTTCGCAACTGAAGTAGCACCTTCGCCCCATCAGCCAGATCGCATACCGAGTCGCCAGAGGCGGGGTCTTTCTGCCGAAGGCGCGGCCGAGCAGCTCCATGGCGAACGCCACTTTATAGACCAGCTTGTAGGGTACCTTTTTTGTGACCGGCTTGGCACCGAGGGCGGTGGCAATCTTGTTGAGGTATTCACTCTGGGTAATCAAACCGTCGCTGGAGAGGTTGTACACCTCGCCCACAGCACCGGGGTAGTTGGCCGCCAGGATGCAGCCTTCGGCCTCGTTGCCGGCGTAGGTCAGGTTCAGGCGGTTCTCGCCGTCGCCGGCAAGCACGGCCTTGCCGGCTTCGATGGCGCGAATCAGCCTAGGAATGCTTGCTCGATCCCGCGGACCGTATAGCCAACTCGGCCGACAGACCGTTACAGCCATCTGCCCGGCGTTGTGGGTCGCCCAGACGAGCCGTTCGGCCTCGATCTTTGCCCGGCTGTAGTAACTCCAGCGGTGCAGGTTCTGCCCCAATGGCGCGGTTTCATCCAACGCAACCACCCCGTCGGCGGGGCGCCCGTAAGCGCTTATAGAACTCACGTGCAGGAAACGGCTTACCCCGGCATCCCTGGCCGCAGCCAAAACGTTGGCCGTACCGGTGATGGTGGCGGTGACAAACTCCTGCCATGGGCCCCAGTCACCAACCTTGGCTGCGGCGTGGTAGACTATGTCTACACCTGACATTGCCGCCGGCAGGCTGTCTGGGGTGGTAATATCGCCCCGAACCACCTCCACCCCGATGCTCTCTAAGAAAGAGCTATCACTGCCGTTACGTACCAGCGCCCGCACCGGCTGGCCGAGACGGACCAGTTGTTCGCAGATGTGCGAGCCCAATAAACCTGTTGCGCCTGTAACTAGATTCATGGCCATGGCATAAGAATAGCCCGTGCCGGGCAACTTTTCCAGATCGAAAAAGGAGCCCTCAGCCGAGAATATATAATAGATCAGGTTCAAGCGAGTGAGCGGGCAGAGCGGAGACGCACCTGGCCGACAGCCGATGCGGTTTTTTTAACGGAACCGATTTGATCTTGCTGGTTTCGCGTGAGGCGTTCCAACCTCACGCCAGGTCGCAAGACGAAAAAGTATTCTCTTCCATGCCGAGGCTGGAGCAGGTACCGTATGGTACTGTTCGATCAGGCTTGGTGCACCAGTGAGCGCACAAACCTGATCGGCTTTGTTGCCGGCAAAAGACGATTCGGCCTTAATGTGTCCGTTCCCAGCCCGTTGACTCTTTCCCCGCCGAGGGCGTGTGGCGCCCGCCTCAGGAGTAGAAAAACATGCTGATCGCGAAAACATTGCCTGCAACGAATCCTTGGCTCCGCTGGGCGGTAAGATTGGGACTAATCGCCCTCGTGTGCATCCAGTGCACCGGAGCGCAAGAAGCCTTCAGGGAGACCGACCTGCTTTCCAGCCCAAACGGCATACAGGCTGTAACCGCTTCCGCACCTGCGGCCCAGCAAATCGCCGCACTCGCCCGCACCGATCAACTGGCATTGTTGAAACTGTGCCTGGCAAATTACGATCGGAACGTTCAGGATTATACCTGCACGTTCATAAAGCGTGAACGCCTCAATGGCAAGACGGGCAAGGGACAGGAAATCGAGGTCAAGTTCAGGGATAAACCCTTCAGCGTAGCAATGCACTGGGTGAGAAACGCACCCATGGGCGACAGTTGCCTGTACGTCGAGGGCGCCAACGAGGGGAACATGCTGATTGGGCTAAAAGGCTGGCTAAGCTTGGCCGGCACGATGAAACGCAAGCCTGACTGCCCGGATGTGTTGGCCAACACGCTTCGACCAATCAACTTATTTGGCTTCCGCCAGGCGTTGGCAAGCCTGATCAACGTCTATGAATTGGCCGCCAGTCGAGGCGAACTTATGACTGAGTTCCAAGGATACAGACAGGTCGCCGGCAGAGAGACGATTGTGCTGCAGCGCATACTCCCTCAGCAAGACGGCTACCCCGCCGCCAAGACCGTTATTTACATCGACACCGAGCTATTGGTACCACTGTGCATAGAGGCGTGGGACTGGGACGGAAACTTTGAAAGCCGATATATCTATAAGGACGTGAAACTTAACGTCGGTCTGACCCAGGCTGACTTCGTACCCGCGAAAAACGGGCTGTAAACGATCCACGCTCGACAAAGTAACGGTGCGGGCTAACGCACTTGATGCAGACCCTGGGGCGTTGATACCTCTTGAAAGCCAGTTGTATCTTGCTGGGGCTACTTCACTTCCGGCATAAAGATAAAGTTATGCGTGGCGGGGTGCCTCTTGGTTGCCTTTACCGATTTGCTGCCCGACAGCCAAGCCGGCGACATCAACTGCTCGCGGACAACCTACTGCAAATAACAAATAAACCAACGGCACCGCGAAAACACCGCCCTTCGGCCGGCAACTGGCCTATCTTTGACAGACAAAGTCATGTCCTTTTACAGTTTCATCTCGCCAACAGCTAGACGAGCCCAAGAATTGGGGATGTCTTGTCTCTAGAGCATATCACGATTATCTTGCAACATAGCCGC
>JABMQG010000430.1 GCA_013203365.1 Planctomycetota bacterium
CCTGAGCATCCTTCCGCTCAGCGGCCGAGTCGGCAACTCGGCTGTATCCTGCCTCCCTTCAATCGACTTGGGCCGTCTTGTCAAACCCGCAAGCTGTCGAATTCACAATGTATTCACACGTTATTGTCTCCAGGGGCAAAGACATAAGACATACCCCTGGCCAGGCAGCCTATTCGGCCACGCTGGCCAACAATTGCTTGGCGACCAAGTTTCCCGGCTCGATCTCCAGCGTCATGCGATAGCATCGGTTGGCCTCGGCCGTCTTACCCAAGGCGCCATAGCTTCGCCCCAAGAGGCACTGGAGCATCGCATGATCTTTGTGCGCCTGGGCCGACCGGGCAAGCACCGCGTTGGCCGGACCGGGCATACCCTGCCCGAGCAACGCATAGCCCAACAGAATGCTGGCCTCGGGTGCCTCGGGCTCCAGCCGCAGGGCCTCCTCGGCCGACAGGATCGCACGGGGCAGGTCCCCGCAAAGAAGGGCGGCCTTGGCCAGATTGACCCAATTACGAGGCTCAGCCGGGGCCAACTCGGTCAACCGGAAGAAGCTGGCCTTGGCCTGTTTCGGCCGACCGGCCGCCAGTTGGCTCTCGCCCAGCATGGCCAGCACCCAGGGCTGCTGGTCATAGGCCTTTTCACCTGACAGACGCTCGAGAATGCCGGCTGCGTCGTCGTATCGGCCGGCGAAGAAACCGGCCTTGGCCATACACTCCAGCACTTGCAGGTCGTCCTCCGGGGCCAGCAACTGGGCCTGGCTGTAGTGCTCCCAGGCCCTGGCGCTGTTGCCGGCCAGCGCCGCCAACTCCCCGGCCGCCATGTACATACCAACAGAGGCCTCCATGCAGGTGAGCTTGCCTTCGATAAGGGCCAATGCATGTTCGCCTTGGCCCATCGCAACCATCACCTCGGCCGAGGCCAACACGTAAGCCGGGTTGTCGCCCTCCAACGCTCGGGCCTTCTCGTACAGCCTAAGGGCATCGGCGAGTCGCCCTCGCCGCTCGGCCACCACGGCCATCAAGTAAACAATCTTGCCGCTCTTGGGATTCAACTCCGCCGCGGTCTTAAGATACCTTTCAGCCTGGAGGTACTTGCCTTGCTCGATGGCCACGCGCGCCGTCAGTACCAACGCCAATGCCATTTTCGGCGACAGCGACAGTGCCTCGCCGGCCGATTCGCTCGCGGCTTTCAACTCGCCGCTGCGAAACTGCTCCTCACCCACGGAAACAAGCATCTTGGCGCGGGTATCGTGCCATCGTTGGTACGCCTCCACCTTAGCCTGCTTGTGGGGGGTGCACCCAGTCAAGCCAACTATCACGATGGCGACCAGCACCAATCCTCTTATGTGTTTCATTTTACTTCTCCTAGCATCCTTGCCAAACCTCTGCAAAGTTCCCGGCTTAACACCAAGCCGTAAAAAAAACCGCCGCTACTGCTTGGGCTCTTCCTCCGAGCCTACAGCTTCAACGGCCTGGCTGGGGCTGTCCGACGGGGTTTCTGCAGGAGGTTCAGACGTCTTGATCATGCCCATCGACTCGCGAACGGGCTTAGGTATCGAACCGTAATCCAGAGGCTTACATGGCATAATCACGCCGGCGACCTCAAGGCCGAGCTCGTTCATGATCATCTTCTGGATGATCCATCGCACAGAGGACTCCTGCGGCTCGTTAGCCCAGAGCGCCTTGCCTGTGATCTTCTCCTTCAGCAGCAGGGCCTCGTACATGGCCGGCGACATGCTCAGGGCCAAGTTGGTGTCCCACATCGCTCGTTTGGTGTTACCATTGGCCAGATGCTGCTTGGCCCAGCTCACGTGCATGTTGGCCAGCCGGGTGCGACCCCACCATCCCAGGTTTTGCCTCATTCCAAGACGGAAGCGCTCCACGTCGTTGCGAAGCTGCTCGCTGACGACGTCGTCAGTGCCTTCCTTGATGATCCTGGGGGTGATCAAGATAATCACTTCTTCGCGAACAACGTCGTCTCCGGTGGAACGGAATGCGGCCCCAAGTCCTGGGATATTGCCAAGCACCGGCACCTGATTTCGGGACTTGGTAATCTTGTCGCGGAACAGGCCGCTGATAACGATGGTATGCCCATCCTTGACCATGATGTTGGATATGCACTCGGTGGTCGTCTCGGAGGGCAGTCCCGTAACATCAACTGAGCCGGAGGAGTCTTTGGGTGCCACCTCAAGGCGGACATAGCCGTCCTTGCCGATGATCGGGCGGATGACCAGCTCTGTACCGGTGTTCAGGAAGCTTACGCTCGTCGTGGTGCCGCCCGTGTCGGTCGTGTTGGTCATGTCGCGATAGCCCTTCTTATCGCCGACGTGTATCGACCCCTCTTGCCCGTCAATGACCAGGAGCTTCGGGTTCGCCAACACGTTGGTGTCGGTGATTTCCTCCAGGGCGTGAAGGAATATGGACATGTCCGTTATCCCCAAGAAGTTCATCGACAACCCACCACTGGTGCCGGCCGTTTTGGAGACGGCGAAATCGGTCGAGGCGTTCAACGTGTTCAGGTCCACCCCGGGCAGGCCCGCAAAGTCGATGCCCAGTTTGTTCCCTTCATCCAGGGTAGTCCGCAGGATGGTCGCCTCGATGAGCACCTGCTGTGGCCTTCTGTCCACTTTTTCCAGCATGTCGGCTATCTTCCCGAGGTTCTCCTCGTAGTCTCGCACGACCAGCACGTTCTGGCCGGCATAGCCCATGTCGCCGCTGGCGGTAGGACTGCCGGCTAGTCGGCCTTCGCTGCTCATGCACGGGCCGATCAATTTCTTCACGTCTTCAGTGTTGATGTAGTACAGTGAAAAAACCTTCGTAGCCATCTTGCGCTGCGATTGCTTAATGGCCTCTAATTCCTTTTGGGTGTACACGTAGATGAAGTTGCCCTTTTCGATGTACCCGAAACCGTTGACCGAAAGCACTGCGTCAAGGGCCTCACGGAACGTGATGTTGAACAGATCCGCCGTGACGGTGCCCTTGACGGCCGGGCTCGATATGATGTTCCTCTGGCTCATCATGGAAAGCTGCCTCAGAACAACCCGAATGGGGGCGTCATGGAGCGGCCAGTGGGTAATCAGTCCGCCGGTGGCCTTCATCCCCGCAACGTCCTGATCCCCATCGGTCGCGGGCGCCTCGGCCGGTGCGGCCTGTGCGGCCTGTGCGGCCTGTGCGGCCTGTGCGGCCTGTGCGGCCGGTGCGGCGGGTTCGGCCGGTGCGGCGGCGGGTTCGGCCGGTGCGGCGGCGGGTTCGGCCGCCTCAACTACACCTCCATCAACGGCCGAGACGGTCAATGGCAGGTCCTTGGGTTCGGCGATCGCCGCAGTCGTCCACAACGCCGCCAACATTAGCACAGCCGCGAGCACAACGGGCAGGGCTTTGTACCGCAGTTTCATTTCCTTCTCCTTACCAGGTTGCCGGGAAATACCCGGTCGGGCCAAGCACAAAAACCGCCACACACCAGCGGGGGCTTGACGCGATTTTTCATTCGTTTGATTTCCAAGGTCACATTCACGCCGGCCTGTGCAGCAACGATTTCAACATAGTCCGTTTCTACGGGTTAAGTGACACCGCGGTTATCTTGCCCGTCACCGGGGCTATACTGATGCGATAAGTATTCCCATCGGCGGAAAGGGTGACGTCACCACCGTTGTCAGGCGAGCCCAGCGAGTCGAACGTAACACTGTCGCTGCCGTTGAAGGTCGCCGCGAGAACTTCAACCTTCTCCAGTCCTCTCGTGCCGGCAAAAACGATGGCGAACGGCTTCTTTGTCACCGGATGAATCAGCGTCGTCCCGTCGGCATCTTCCAGGCGGTAGCTTTCCGTTTCAGCGTCGAACACCACGCTGATAGGCTTCTGAGTGACAATGGCTTCGTTCTGGGCGTACTGCAAGTTGGCGAGCATCGCGCGGGCGGCCGAGACGGCCTGAATATCGCCCATGGCGAAAAGCCGGGGCACGACCATCGCCGCCGCGATGCCCAAGATCACCACTACCACAAGGATCTCCACCAACGTGAAGCCTTGATGCGAAACGGCGTTATTTTTTCGCCGGGGCCTGGGCATTAGGCGCTTCCTTTGTAGTGTCTTCGGCTACGACCACGACCACCTTTATTTCCCCACTGGTCATGGTTGAAAGTATCTTGTCAAGCTTGGCGTTGACCTGGGCGAGCTCGCCAATAATGGCCCGCTCGGAAGCCGCCCTGTCGTAGAGGACATTGCGAACTGTCTTCTCCGGTCGGTCCATGTCGGCCGCTACAGTCAACCTCGCCGCCGAAGGCCAAAGTGCGATTATTACCACCGCCAGTAGCACCGCCCCGGCAAAAAGCAGCCTCCGCAAGCCCCAAGCCGCACCCAAGCCGCTCTCGGACGTCGGGCATCCCTTCAGCCTGACGTCGGTTTTCGTTTCTTGATCATGTGTCTTCATTTGAAGTTCCTTTTCCACAATGGCACCTGCCTCGAATACAAACTCGCCTCATTCCTGCCAATTCCTGATAGTCAGCGACGCTTTACTCGCCGAATACATGCCGTATGCAACCAGTGGCCCGGCCCGGCACTAACCCGCCGTCGTCGGCCACCACTCGTTCATATCTCCTAACCGGCCTCGTCGCGCCATCAGTACTCTATGTACGACTTGCCGTTGCTATCCTGGCCGACCGAATCAGCCAGAAACGTCAACGTGCCCGGCTGGTATATCCAGCCGAACTCGTCGCTGGCCTCGGCCGGCAGGTCCTCGCCGTCGCCGAGGATCGCTACGGTATTCTTCAAGTTAACCGGATTGGACGGTGCTTCTCGCCAATAAGGACCGTAGCGGAACCCCGGTGTGCCGATCGGCTGGGTCTCACCCAGCTCATTCGTAGCCATGGTCATCTGCGCCACAAACATCTCCGCCGTGGGGGGGCTCCTGTCGGGCGGATACGAGGGCGGTACGCCGCCATGTTGGGCCATATAGACCGCCAACTGTGTTCGCGACACACGCAGATCCTCTGCCAGCGTACTGGCACGAGCCGCCTGCGAGGCATTTGAGAACTGTGGAATCACAATTGCCGCCAGGATCCCCAGTATTATCACTACGATCAAGATTTCAACCAGTGTGAAGCCCTTGTTGGAGTTCATGACCGTTTCACTCCTCAATACGATCGATGAAAGGACTGTTCAATCCATCGGCCGCAGGCATGACCAACATCTGTAAGGTCGCCACGATATCGATCACACATATATCCGCGGCGAGACGCTCGATGTAGCCACCCACTTGCCGACGCCATGCCGTCTGTCCAGTTATCGCATGAATTCACAAGGCGGCCCGGCCGACCATGGAAGGCCGACCGGGCCGGAATGCTTATCGGCAAGACACAATCAGAACGTGCTCAGGTCGACACCGTCCATGCCTGTACCAACGGCCTTGAAGTCTTCCACGTCGGGGTTCCACCACCACCCGGCGGCGTCAGAATCCGGCTGGACG
>JABMQG010000431.1 GCA_013203365.1 Planctomycetota bacterium
CAACCAGGCAGCTGGACTTCCGACCTGCGGAACTGCCCGGGCTGCTTCGCCGGTTTTTCGACCATGGCGTCTGGGCCAAGCAGGCCCTTACGTGCCTCTCTTGCGGTAGCTGCAACCTTGTTTGTCCGACCTGCTATTGCTTCGACGTCCGGGACGATGTGGACATATCGCTCAAGACAGGGCGGCGCGAGAGGATATGGGACGGCTGTCTGCTGGAAGACTTTGCCAAGGTCGGCACGGGCGAGAACTTCCGTGAAGACCGGTTGCAACGTTACCGGCACCGGTTCTACAGAAAGGGTATGTATCTTTACGACAAATGCGGGCAAATCGCCTGCGTCGGTTGCGGCAGATGCTCCGCGGCCTGTCTGCCCGACATCGCCGACCCGGTTACGGTGTACAACACACTCAAGGAAGGAAACTAATAATGATCAGCAAAGACCCCGTAAGCGGTCGTGAACTCTACACGCCCCGGATGGCCACCGTAAAGCGTATTGAGCGGCTGGGCGAAAAGGAGAAGGTTTTCGAGATCGGTTTCGACGGCGGGGGGGCACTCGGCCAGAAACCCGGTCAGTTTGTCGAACTGTCGGTGTTCGGCGTGGGAGAGGCCCCGATAAGCATCAGCTCCTCTCCCAGCCGAAGCAATGGCAGCTTTGAACTGGCCGTGCGTGAAGTTGGCAATGTCACCGCGGCGCTTCACCACATGGAACCAGGCGCCAAGGTGGGCATTCGCGGGCCGTTCGGGAACGGCTTCCCGGTAGGCGACATGGTAGGGCAAGATCTCCTCTTTGTCGCAGGAGGCATAGGACTGTTTCCCCTGCGTTCGCTGATAAACGAGGTGCTCGACAACCGCGACGGCTTCGGCCGGGTCATAATACTCTGCGGTTCGAAAAGACCGGCGGAAAGGATGTTTACCGCTGAGCTGGAGCAGTGGAGGCAGCGAGACGACGTGGAGTTCCTCGAAACCGTCGATAAGGGCGGCGAGTCGTGGGACGGCAACGTGGGCGTTATTACGACACTGATGCCAAAGGTGTCCATCGAACCGGCCAGGACCTACTGCATAGTGGTAGGACCGCCGGTGATGTATAAGTTCGTAATTCTGGAGGCCAAGAAGAAAGGGCTTCCCAACGATCGCATCGTAGTCAGCCTGGAACGCCGAATGAAATGTGGCGTGGGCAAGTGCGGGCACTGCCAGATAAACGGCGTGTACGTCTGCCAGGACGGCCCGGTTTTTCGTTATTCCGATACGCTGCATCTTCAGGAGGCACTGTAGATGAAACCTAGAGTAGCGTTTTTCGATTTCGCCGGATGCGAGGGCGACCAACTACAGGTTGTAAACATCGAGGAACATCTTCTGGAACTCCTGGAACTGGTGGAGGTCGTCAGCTTCCGCGAGGCTATGACTGAACATAGCGACGACTACGACATAGCGTTTATCGAAGGCTCGATCACACGGGCCTCCGACGAGCAGCGACTGAAGGACATTCGCAAGAACGCCAAGTTATTAGTTGCCATAGGTGCGTGCGCGACGATAGGCGGGATAAACTCGATCAAGAACGTACAAGATATGGAAGACGTCAAGCAGTACGTTTACGGCGACGGCGCAAAGCACTTCGACACGTACCCTACCCGGCCCATTGATGCCGTGGTCAGGGTTGACGCCTACGTGCACGGCTGTCCGATCGACCGGAAGGAATTTCTGAGCGTGGTCAAGTCGCTTCTTCTCGGCAAGAAGCCGGAATTGCCTAACTATCCCGTATGCGTTGAGTGCAAGAAGGCCGAGAATATTTGCGTGTTCGAAAATGGCGAGTTTTGCCTTGGTCCGGTAACCCGGGCCGGCTGCGGGGCCTGTTGCGTTACGCAAGGCAGCATCTGCTGGGGCTGCCGAGGGTTCGTGGATGACCCCAACAAAGACGCCGAGAAAGAGGTTCTCGCCAAGTACGGACTGGCCGCCAAGGACGTGATTGACAAGTTTCACCTGTACACCGCAAATTCGGAGCTCGCAAAATGACCCATAGCGCTAAGTATGTTACCCGTATCGAGGGGCACGGAAGCATATTCCTTGACATAAAAGGTGACAAGATAACGAAATGCCGCTGGGACGTGCCCGAGGCGCCTCGCTTTTTCGAGGCCATGGTTCGTGGCCGAATGTGGCACGAGCTTGCTCACATCACCAGCCGGGTGTGTGGAATCTGCAGTATAGGCCACACTCTGGCCAGCGTGAAGGCGACCGAGGATGCATTCGGCGTGAAGGTCAGCCCACAGACGGTGAAGCTGAGAAAACTGGCCTTGCACGCCGAGAATCTTCAGAGCCACGTTCTACACGTGGGGTACCTTGCGC
>JABMQG010000432.1 GCA_013203365.1 Planctomycetota bacterium
CCATGCAACTGACCTCACGAAAACTGAAGCAGCTGGACCTCATCGATTCCATTATCCAAGAACCGCTCGGCGGCGCGCACCGTAATCCCAACGAGGCGTACAATAATCTCGAACGGTTCCTAATCTATACCATGCGCGAACTACAGCGGGTTCGTATGGACTATCTGATGGATCATCGCTACAAGCGATGGCGGCGCATGGGCAAGTTCGAGCGCGTCAGCACCGTGCCGGTTTCGGCGGTGGTTGACTAGCGAGACGGCGGCGTCACTTCGTCTTGGCCCTTCGCTATCTTCACGGGCGGGTGCCGCTGGGCAACTGACGCTTTGCCAGCAGGCATGGCTTCCCCGACGGATGCTTATCCTGTAGCCAGATATCCGATCGCGGCGAAGATTTCCTCCTCCGTGACGTCGTCTTGGATTTCCACGGCCCCAACAGACCCGGCGGGTAGTACGAAACGAAGAACCCCGCCCCGGGCCTTCTTGTCGTGGCGCATGATGCGCAAAAGTTCCGGCCCGTCCAGACCGGCCCGGCGAATCGGCAAATTCAGCCGACTCAGCAGCCTTTCGACACGCTCGGCCTGATCGGCCGGCAACAGCCGACGCGAAACGGCTATGTGATCGGCGGCAACCATGCCCAACGCGACGCAATGCCCATGCCGCAGGTAGTCGCCCTCCCCTGCGCTGCCGACGGTCAAGCCCGCCACGGCCTCGATGGCATGGCCGATAGTATGCCCGAAGTTCAAATGCGCCCGCCGGCCTGTTTCGCGCTCGTCTTCGGCAACCACGGCGGCCTTGATGGCCACGTTGCGCGCAATAAGCTCGGTGAGGCGATCGGCGTCACCGCCCAGAAGGGCGTCGGCGTTCTGGTCCAGCCACGTCACAAGCGATTCGTCGCGAATAACCCCGTGCTTGACGCACTCGGCCAGGCCGCAGGACAGCTCGAGCTTATCCAGCGTCGCCAGAACGCCGGTGTCGATGCAGACAATTCGCGGCTGGTGGAACGCGCCGATGAGGTTCTTGCCGGCAGGGTGATCAACGGCGGTCTTGCCGCCGACGGAACTGTCAACGTCGGCCAGCAGCGAGGTTGGCACCTGCACGAGCGCCACTCCTCGCAACAGCGTAGCCGCGACGAATCCAGCCACGTCGCCCACCACACCTCCACCCAGGCCCACGACCACGCTTTCGCGGTCGGGGGGTGTAGGGGCGGCAAAGATTTGGTCGAACAGACACGACACCGTCGCCAGGGTCTTGTTCGGCTCACCGGCCGGGAAGCTCACGACGAAGGTTGCGTAGCCGGCATCGGCGAGGCCCTTGGCCGTCGCCTCTGCGTAGAGCGGGCCGACGTTCGTGTCGGTGATGATAAACGCCGACCGGCCACCGGCCGCCTCCATCGCTAGCGGCCCAACACGCCATAGGAGCCCGCGATCGATAAGTATATCGTACGGGCGATCCGGCAATTCAACGCAGACCCTTCTCATTGTCGTTGGTTCGCACCCCCCGCCTTCGTCGGCCTTATATTGCCGCATCTGCCGAACGAGTTCGCCGTCCACTTGCTCGTGGTCACCGCCGTCAGGGCTCAGCCGAACGTGGCGGTCTGGCATCTTTCCTGCCCGTATTTTGCGGGCCACCACGTGTCTTAGCCACACGTATGCCGCCAGCAGGACCACCAACAATCCAAACATCAATTGCTGTTTCAACAGCATGCCCATGGCGCCGTCTTCGGCGGTGAAGGCCGATACACAGACAATGTCAAAGCCCATCGTCGTCATTTAGCCCAAGAAACACAAAGCCTTCGCCGCTCACAAGGAAAAACGAAAAACGAAAAACGAAAAACCGTCCCGACAAACCAGCCCGATCGGCCGGCACCACGGCCCAGCCTGACGTGAACGTGAAAAGGTCGTGAATTAATTATCCCAGCCGGCTTTTGTCCGACGAACCGCCCGGTTGCGTGTGTCGGCCAGGTCGGTCACTGCTCGAATCTGCTGCCGGACCGCCCTGCGCTGAAGTATCCTTCATAACGAACCGTGGAGGCACCCAGGCGATCGCCAGCGGAAAGTGAACCGACCGGGTCGGACTTGTCATTCACTGTCGGTGTCGCAACTGGCCTGGCGGGCAGGCCGTTCGTAACCGAGGCTTGGCTGGATTTGGCCGAACCGGTCTTCCCCGCCACCGCAGGCAAGGAGCAACCTCTCAGGACGATCGCCACAGCGAAGCCCGCAAGTACCATCGCTGCCCCGCGCTTGCCGCCAGTCAGTCGCAGCATTGAAGCAATCTCCGTGCCGTTGTGGACTTTTTAGAGCACTTTAAAAGTCCCTAACAGCAATGAGGCGGCGCCTCATTCTGCTAGGGACTCTTAGTATCGGCATTCCATTTGCGGGCCCTTGAAGTCGATTATCCCTCAAAGGGCGGCTATCGGCTTGACAAGCTTGGAGAGCATGTCTGGCCGAATCTCCTCCTCGGCATCGAATTCGACAATAACGCCTTGGCCGTGATCGCTGGCAATCAGCAGCTGCCGACCATTAACGACGTAGCCTTGGGGCAGGGGCTGGTGTGCATTGATGAATACCTCGATCCCGAGCAGGTCGGCAAATTCGTCCAGCATGGCCTGATTGTGCCGCCTGCCCCAGGTCAGTTCGTAGACACTTCGGCCGCGAAAAAAATCTTCCGGCCGATAGGGCCTGTCGAAAACGGCCGGGTCGAACAGCTTCAGCCGTTCAGGCGACGGCAGCGAATGTGACAGCAGCACGCCGTTGGGACACTTGGCGGCCAACGGCTGTGAGCAGAAGAACTCATTCATGGCGGCGATTATCTCACCGGCGTCTTCGCCGTAAGCCTCGGCCACCGCGCGATTGAATGCCTTGCAGGCCCCACAGCCGTTCTTGGTGATGTCGTTTCCTGTCATTTGGGCCAAGTCGTGGTTTGCCATAAGGAAACAGACCTGGTTCGGATGGCGGTTTTTCAGCCTCGCCGCCCTGAGCAAAAGCTCGAAGCTGCGGTCACCGGCACCGTTGTGGGCATCGGTGCTATGGATGATCTCTTGCAGCACGAGTACGCGTGCCGGATTAGCCGACAGGGCGGCATAGTGGATAATCTTGGCGAGATTTGAACGGTTTCCGTGAATATCGCCGCTGACGATCAGGTGCTCACCGCTGCCGAACAGCAGCAGGTTCCCCTGGCGATGCTTATCGTCGCGATTCTGTCGGGCCGCGGTGGCAAAAATTTCCGCTGCCGGGTGCGCCACTGTCGATTCTCCATCATTTGCGGTCGTGTAGGTTTTTTATAGCAATTCAAGAAACGACTGACGCATCCTAAACACTGTTGGCCCCTGCCAACAGAGGGCAAACGTTCTGTTTAAGAACGTCATCTCAATATTAAA
>JABMQG010000433.1 GCA_013203365.1 Planctomycetota bacterium
AGCATGTTGGCGTTGAAGCTGATGCGTCTGAATGACCGTTGGGAACTCCTTTGGCCTCACTTGGATGCCGTATGACACCCAAAACCTTTTGCACCCCTCTGCGTCCTGACGTGCCCAGAGACTGTTCTTGTGCCTTTATCGGGCGACGGCTACAATAACCAACTGTTTGCAGGGTATTTAGAGTCCCTAACAGAATGAGGCGTCGCCCCTCAAAGCACCGCATTCTGTTAAAGGCTCCTTAGAGAGGCCCCTGATGGTTCGCATCGGCATTATCGGCATTGGAGGCTTTGCCGCCCAGCACTGGTGGGCGCTGGAAGAAGTCCAGCGCAGCGAGGCATGCAAGATAGTCGCCGCTGCCGTGATAGACCCGGAATATCACACCGCCCGGTTGGAGGAGCTTCGCGGGCGGGGCGTGCGCATCTTCCACTGTGCCGAAGCGATGTACGACGCCATGCGCGGGCAGATGGACGCCGTGACCATTCCCACCCCCATTCACACCCATGCTGAGTTGATGATCTCGGCAGTGCAGAGCGGGTATCACGTCTATTTGGAGAAGCCGCCCGCCGCCACTATCCAGGAAGTGGACGAGATGATAGCCGCGGCCAAACGCACCGGCCGTATCTGCGCCGTCGGGTTTCAGGCGATGTGGTCGCAGAGCATGTCGCTGCTGAAGCTACGGATCAGCGAGGGGGCCCTGGGACAGGTGCAGCGGATCGCCTGCTCGGCCGGTTGGATTCGCAAGGACGATTACTACTGCCGGGCCGATTGGGCCGGCCGGCTCCGGCTGGGCGACAGTTGGGTTCTGGACGGATCGGCGAACAACCCGCTGTCGCACGAGATCGCGAACATGCTCTATCTGGCCAGTCCGCGCTGCCGAACGCTGGGGAGCCCTGCGGCGGTTCGTGCCGAGTTGTACGCCGCCCATGAAATCGAAGGTGAAGACACCGCAGCGATCGAAATCGTCACAAATGAAGGCCCGCGATGCTACTTGCTGGGCACATTATGCGCCGACGATGCGTTTGACCCGGAGATCAGCATATTGGCCAGTGAAGGCACCGCCTATCGCAGCAGCAATGGGCGGGTGTGCATCCGCTACAACGACGGTCGGCTGGAAGAGCCGGCACCCGATGACGGCCGGCAAGACGTGGAGAAGTTCGAGAACTTCGTTGCCGCCGCCGCTGCTAACGATACCGGCCTGTTGCGATGCCATTTGGAGATGTGTCGGCCGTTCACACTGGCGATCAACGGGGCATTTGAATCGGCTCGGCAGGTGAGGCGAATCCCGCCTGAATACCTGCGCATCACGGGCGAAGGGCCCGGGCGCAAGACTGTTATCCAGGGGATCGATTCTGCCGTGCCGCGGGCGGCGAGCCAGTGCAGGCTCTTCAGCGACCTGCAACTGCCCTGGGCCAAGCGAACGGCCACGTTCGACCTGACCGGCTACAAGCGATTTCCCCAGCGATTCGACCTCGGTGGGCCGATACAAGTACCTTCGATCGATGAATTGTCGCCAGGATAGGAGCACTGTCATGCCAAAGGTATTGATACTCTACCATTCGCAGGAACACGGCAACACACACGCGATGGCCGATTCCGTCGGGCAAGGTGCACGCGAAGGTGGTGCCCAGGTCGAGCTGGTCAACACAAATGAGCAGCGGCTAGACATGGAGTCTTACCGCTCCGCGGACGCCGTGGCATTCGGTTCACCGGACTACTACAGCTACATTGCCGGCGGGTTGAAAGTCTTTCTGGACGACTGGCACATCGCCAAGAGCGCCAATGCCGACGGCCTGGAGGACAAGCCTTACGGACTGTTCTATTCTCACGGCGGCGGCGGCAAGGTTCGCCAGCCGATGGAGCAGCTGTTTGCCAGAGCAGGCCGAAAGGTGGGCCAGACCATCGGGGCTCGCGGCCGGGCGGGCGAAAGCGAATGTGCCGCCTGCCGACAGCTAGGGAGGCAATTGGCCGAGGCTGTGAAATAGCGGACGTAGTTCGCATAACCAGCGAGATCGGCGACCTTTCCAGGTTCAGATTCCCGGCGAGTATATTGAGGGTGCCGCGGAACACAGCTAGATCCAGACAATGCAAGGAGTCAGTCATGAAGACGCACAACCTAGGCATAATCATGAACGGCGTCACCGGGCGGATGGGCACAAACCAGCACCTTGTGCGCTCGATTCTCGCCATCCGCGATCAAGGCGGCGTGCGAGTAAGCGATGGCGAGGTCATCATGCCCCAGCCTGTGCTTTTCGGGCGAAACGAGAAGAAGCTCCAGGCCCTATCCGACAGGTACGGTCAGTTGCCGTGGTCGAACGACATGGCAGCCGTGCTGAAAGACAGCAGGTACAGCATCTATTTCGACGCCCAAACGACCGATCGGCGGTTCGATGTCGTTCGTCAGGCCCTGTCGGCGGGCAAGCACGTCTATTGCGAGAAGCCCGTTGCAACAGATTCGAAAGAGGCCATGGAGTTATACCGGCTCGCCGAAGCTGCCGGCGTCAGGCACGGCGTCGTACAGGACAAGCTATGGCTGCCGGGCTTGCGGAAACTGCGGTACCTCATCGATACCGGTTTTTTCGGCAGAATCCTGTCGGTCCGCGGCGAATTCGGGTATTGGGTTTTCAACGGCCGGAATATCACGTTGCAGCGGCCGTCGTGGAACTACCGCAAGAGCGACGGGGGCGGGATAATCCTCGACATGCTCTGCCATTGGCGATACGTGATCGACAATCTGTTCGGCGAAGTTACATCGCTTAGCTGCCTGGGGGCCAACCACA
>JABMQG010000434.1 GCA_013203365.1 Planctomycetota bacterium
AAAGTGCAGGCGGCAATGGACAATGTCCAGGAAAGGGCCGAACGATTGGCCGAAGGAAAGGGAAAAGGAAAAGATCCCCAAACACCGCTGCTGACCCTAAAACAAGTGATCGGCCGATAAGGAGTACGAGATGACAACGCAATACGAATCGGCCAGAAACGGCACGATAACGCCCGAGATGCGGCGAGTCGCCCAGCGAGAATCGCTCGACGCCGAATTCATTCGCGACGAGGTTGCCGCTGGCCGGCTGGTTATCCCGGCCAATCACGTGCACCTGGCCGGCAATACTAAAACCGGTGTTCGGCTGGAGGCCTGCGGAATCGGCTCGGCGTTGACGACCAAGATCAATGCCAACCTGGGCACCTCGCCACTGGTCTCCGATACAGCCGCAGAGGTGTGCAAGGGCCGCTGGGCCCTGAGATGGGGCGCCGATACGCTGATGGACCTTTCGACCGGCGGCGATTTGAACGCGACCCGGCTCGCCATTATCGCAGACAGTTCGGTGCCGATCGGAACCGTGCCAATATACAGCATGATCGCAGGCGACGACGGGCAGACTACCCCGGTGGAACAACTCACCTGCCGGCAGATCCTGGATGAGATCGCCCGCCAGGCCGCCCAAGGCGTGGACTTCTTCACCATCCACGCAGGTATCCTCCGCGAACATCTGTCACTGGTCAGCCGACGACGAATGGGCATCGTCTCGCGCGGCGGGGCGCTGCTGGCCAAGTGGATGGTCTGCAACAATCGGCAGAACCCGATGTTCGAAATGTTCGACGATATCTCGGCAATCCTACGCCAGTACGACGTGTGCTACTCGCTAGGCGACGGTCTGCGGCCGGGGTGCCTGGCCGACGCATCCGACGACGCTCAGTTCGCCGAGCTGGACGTGCTGGGCGAATTGGTGCTGCGCGCCAGGGACGCAGGCGTGCAGGTCATGGTGGAAGGCCCCGGGCACATACCCTTCGATCAAATCGAGATGAACGTGACACGCCAGAGACGGCTATGCCACGGCTCACCGTTCTACGTGCTTGGTCCTGTGGTCACCGACGCATTCCCGGGCTACGACCATATTACGTCAGCCATCGGCGCTACGGCCGCGGCTTATCACGGGGCGTCGCTGCTGTGCTACGTCACGCCGGCAGAGCACCTTACACTGCCGACGATGGACGACGTCAAGGCCGGCTGCATCGCCTATAAAATAGCCGCCCACGCCGCCGACGTCGCCCGCAAGCTGCCCGGCGCACGCGACTGGGACGACCGCATCAGCGATGCCAGGGTCCGCTTGGATTGGTCCGGCGTCTTCGCCGAGGCCTTCGACAGCGAAACCGCCCGCCAAAGAAAACATAACACCACGGCCGATTCACAAGACTACTGCGCCATGTGCGGCCGTCAGTGGTGTGCCATGCGAATCAGCAACGAAGTTATCAAGCAAGTCTCCGACATAGAAAGGGCCTGCAAATGAACCGAAGAAAAACAATGCGGACTGTATCGTGGGCAGTTGTGGTCATAGCGGCTGCGACGGCGCTTTCACAGGCGGCCGAGGACAACATGGAAAAATGTCTGCAGGCCTATCGTCAGCAGGTCCTAGCGCCGGCGGCTATGACCAGTCGCCAACGCACCGATCCACCCGTACAGTTGGCGTCAATAGCAAGCTGGGACCGGCCGGTGCCGCTGCTTTCGGTAGAAGCCGACGACGCCTCCGAACCGGCGCAGCCTTACACCACGTGGCAACTGCGAAGCGGACCGGCCTACCCTGATCGGCCCTGGCACAGCGTGGGCAGAGACCTCAAAGAACTACCCAGTACACTCTGGGACGATACCAAAACCACCTTCACCAACCCCAAGGTCCTCATCGGCCTGCTCGCCGCCGGGGCCGCCGGAATTGCGATTAACGCCACCGGAGTGGATGATACCGTCGCCGACCGCACGGACGGCCACCGTCAACTCAGCACGACGCAGGATGGGATCGGAGGGTTCTTCGGAAGCCCGGCTGTACATTTCCCACTGGCTGCGGCAATGTATGCAACCGGCCTGCTAAGGGAAGACACCAAACTCTACGAGACATCCAAGACGTTGATGAACGCACTCATCATCAACGGCCTGACCACACAGACGCTCAAATGGGCCACGCGAACCGAAAGCCCAAACGGCGACGAACTCGGCTGGCCAAGCGGCCATACCTCCAGCAGCTTCGTCGTCGCAACAGTCATGTATGAGGCATACGGGCCATGGATCGGTGTGCCCCTGTTCGCCTTCGCCGGATTCGTCGGCTACGAGCGCATCGACGCCAGAAACCACGACTTCAGCGACGTTGTCAGCGGGGCTATCATTGGCATCGCCATAGCCCACTCCGTCGCCAACAATCACCAGGCCAAATTATTCGGGATGGACTTGCTACCGTTCGCGGACCCGGCCACCGGCACCATTGGACTGGCCCTGACAAAAACATGGTAATGGCCAAGACCCACACACTCACTTGCGCCGGGGGGAATGCCATCCGGTATGAAAAAAATGAAAAACGCCGATGACATGCCAGGCGCCTCCGAACGCACCAACGCCGGGGACGGATGCCCCGCCGGCGCGACGTTCGAGTCGGCCAGCAAGGCTACGCGGCGATACGATCGGCAAATCGCCTTCGAACACATCGGCCTAAAGGGGCAGGAACGACTGGGGCTGGCTCGAGTGGCTATCATCGGCGCGGGCGGGCTGGGCTCGGCATTGGCCGATATGCTCTGCCGAGCCGGCGTGGGATTTCTTCGACTGGTCGACAATGACTGCGTGGAACTGGATAACCTGCACCGCCAACATCTCTTCACCGAGGCCGATGCCGCCCAGAACAAGCCAAAGGCCGTCGCCGCCGCTGATCATCTGCAGCTAATCAATCATCACGTCTGCGTCGAGCCCATCGTGGCCCGCATGGTGGCCGAGAACGTCTGCCAATTCATCGGGGACCTGGAGCTTGTGCTCGACGGGACAGATAACTGGCCGACGCGGTTTATCCTCAACGATGCGTGCGTAAAGCTGGACAAACCATGGATCTACACCGGGGTACTCGGCACCGAGGCGACGACCATGAACATCCTGCCGCACCAAACGCCGTGCATGCGATGCATCTACGAGACACCACCGCCGCCATGCCTGAGCGATACCTGCCGTGGCCGAGGCGTCCTAGGACCGGCCGTCCAGGCGATCGCCGCCATCGAGGCCCTGGAGGCAATAAA
>JABMQG010000435.1 GCA_013203365.1 Planctomycetota bacterium
CAATTGACCGGCATGGCGGTGGCCAACGCGAGCATGTACGAGGCGGCCTCGGCCCTGGCCGAGGCGATTCTAATGCTGACCGGGCCGCCGCGGCAGCGGGTGATTGTCTGCCAGCCGATCCACCCGCATTACCTGGCGACAGTGCGAACGTACCTTGTCGATTCGCCGATCGAGTTGGTGGTAGTCCCGCAGGCAGGCGGGTCGGCCGACGCGCAGGGGTTGATGGTGCAGCTTACGGCGGACACGGCTGTGGTGGTGGTCCAGTCGCCGAATTTCTACGGCGTTATCGAGCGCGGGCTGGCGTGTCTGTCGGCGGCGGTGCACGAGTCTGGTGCGGCACTGGTGCAGGTGTTCGACCCGATCAGCCTGGCGCTGCTGAAAGGCCCTGGCCAACTCGGCGCCGACGTTGCGGTGGGTGAGGGCCAGGCTTTGGGCATTCCGCTTAGCTTCGGAGGCCCTTATCTCGGCCTGCTGGCCGTTGCGGAGAAGCATCTTCGCCGCATGCCCGGCAGGCTCGTCGGCCAGACGGTGGACGCGGAGGGCCGGACGGCATACTGCCTGACACTGCAAACACGCGAGCAGCACATTCGCCGGGACAAGGCCACCAGCAATATCTGCACGAACGAGGGCCTGTGCGCCCTGCGGGCGGCGGTGTATCTGGCGGCGATGGGTCCGCATGGGCTGAAACGTGCGGCAACATTGAGCATGCAACGAGCCCATGAGTTGGCCGGGCGGATCGGGAGGCTGGGCGGCTATGAGGTGCTTTTTGCCGACAAGCCGTTCTTCCGCGAGTTCGTGGTGCGGTGCAAGAGGGCAAAACCGGAGGCAATCATTGATGCCGGCCTGGACGCCGGGGTGCTGGCCGGCGTGCCTATGGGGCCGTTTGACGAGGAGATGGCCGACTGTATGCTCATCGCCTGCACGGAGAAGCGCAGCTTGGAGCAGATCGACACACTCGTCGGTGTTTTTAAAAAAATGTCGAAAGCGGGGCCGGCGAAATGAAACGGAATTCCGAACCGACGATCTTCGAGAAATCCCGACCCGGCGCAAACGAGGGACGTTATACGCCGGCGCCTGACCCGGCCTCTCCGGGCGCCGCTGAGCTGCTGGGTGAGTCGGCCGGTGACGTGCTGGCCGAGACTCCTTTGCCCTTGCCGCAGCTCGGCGAGCTGGACGTGGTACGTCACTATACGCATCTGGCGGGGAAGAACTTCTCCGTGGATGCGAACTTTTACCCGCTCGGGTCATGCACGATGAAGTACAACCCCCGGGTTAACGAGTGGGCCGCGGCCCAGGCGGGCATGGCCGATCTGCATCCACTTGCCCCGGCCTCTGCGGTGCAGGGCGCGCTGAAGCTGATGTACGACCTGCGCACCTACCTGGCCGAAATTGCCGGCCTGGCGGAGGTGACGCTGGCGCCCGCGGCCGGTGCGCACGGGGAGTTGACGGGACTGCAAGTCATCACCGCTTACTACAAGAGTCGGGGCGAGAATCGAACCAAGGTTCTCGTTCCGGATTCGGCCCACGGCACGAACCCCGCAAGTTGCACGATATGCGGCATGTCGGCGGTGGCCGTCAGGAGCGGTCGGGATGGGCGGATCGACCTGGACGACCTGGCTGGGAAGCTGGACAATTCGACGGCCGCGTTGATGATAACCAACCCCAATACCCTGGGCCTGTTCGAAAGCGACATTGCCGCCATCGCAGCTTTGGTGCACTCCGCCGGTGCGCAGCTATACCTTGATGGGGCGAACATGAACGCCATCGTCGGTATCGTGCGGCCTGGCGAGTTCGGCACGGACGCGATGCACTTCAACCTTCACAAGACCTTCTCGACCCCGCACGGGGCAGGCGGGCCGGGGTCCGGACCGGTGGCCGTGGCCAAGCACCTGACGCCGTTCCTGCCCGTCCCTCAGGTGGTAAGAAAGGGCCAGGCTTACGAACTGGACTGCGCCAGGCCTGACTCGATAGGCATGGTTCGCAGCTTTGCCGGGCAGTTCGGCGTGTGCGTTCGTGCGTGGTGCACTATCCGCACCCACGGGCCGGAGGGTCTGCGCCGCATGAGCGAGACGGCCGTACTTAACGCCAACTACCTGGCCGCGGCCTTGCGCGACTTGCTGCCGCTGCCATACGACGATCACTGCATGCACGAGTTCGTCCTATCTGCCCACCCGGCGTCTTACGAGGGTCATGGACTTGCCGGTCAGATCGCCAAACGGCTGATCGACTATGGTTTCCATCCGCCGACGGTTTATTTCCCGCTGATCGTGCCCGAGGCGATGATGATCGAGCCTACGGAGACCGAATCGCTGGAGATGCTGGACGCCTTCGTCGCCGCCTTTCGCGTGATAGTGGCGGAGTTCGAGGCCGACCCTGGATCTCTGGTCCACGCACCTTTCGACGCTTCCGTCGCCCGCGTTGACGAAGTTGCCGCCGCCCGCAAGCCGGTGCTCCGCTGGCGGCCGACGCGGCAGTGACGGCGGGAAGACGTGAGGGCGACGGAACCGCTCTGCCCGTGCCTGGTCCAA
>JABMQG010000436.1 GCA_013203365.1 Planctomycetota bacterium
ACCACCAACTCTAAGTTTTTTATGCACCAGGGCAATGAAAGCTGAGCGAATGAGTCGTCGCTTCAGGTGTCTAGTCTTAGGCCAAGGGTCCGGAAAGTAGATATGCACCCGGTGCAAGGAGTTATCTGACACGCAACAGTGTAAAAAGGCTGCGGCATCCGCTCGAAGTATACGCACATTCTGCAATCCCCATCGAAACATGCGATCGGCTGAATATTGGGAGTAATGCCTCGCCCATTCTAGCCCTAGGAAGTTCAGATCCGAGCGAGCTTTAGCTCGATATAGCAGGAAAGTGCCTTTGCCACTACCGATTTCGATCTCCACCGGTCGAGGGTTGCTAAAAAGGGTAGCGAAATTGATTGGCTGTTGCCTAGCTACAAGGTCCTCGTTGAGCAAGATGCTTTCTAACGGCTGTTGGTAAAAGGGTTTGACGGTCATCTTGGACAACTTGGCACTGTTGCCTAGCTTATCATTTAAAGGCTCATTCTCGTAGCTGACCACTGGTGTACAACGGGAGTTAGTCTACTGTCAAGTGCAGCATGTCTGCTTCAGGAAGTATACCGAGCAATTTCACTGGGTAACCTAGTTCTGCTCAAGGTCTTATGTCAGCTACACGGGGAAACATCTGGTTTGCATGAGACTGGAGTGCTAACATGCGGACAAGAATAACAAAGACATTAGCATATTGCGGAATGGACCATTGCATGGCTATGAAAGTATTCCTGGCAGGCATCATTCAGGGCTCCAAGATTGAGGCTCAGATACATTCGCAGGACTGGCGCGGCCCAATCAAGCAGGCAATGTTGAAATATTTGCCCCAGGCCCAGGTCTACGATCACTATGATGAGCACCCTGACAGCATCACTTACCCCATGCCTCTTGTCATGGCGACACTAGCCGAGGGCATCCGTCGTGCTAGGCAGTGCGATTTGCTGGTGGCCTATCTGCCCAGCGCGTCGATGGGCACGGCAATCGAGATGTACGAGGCCGCTTGCAATGGGGCTGTTGTGCTGACGATTAGCCCTCTTGAAGCCAACTGGGTAGTGCGTGCATACAGCGACCATATCTTCCCTGATCTGGACGCATTCAGAGCCTTTTTGGCCTCGGGTAAGATCAAAGAGGTTTTTACCAAAAAGACAAAGTAAAGTACCCCCCGAAATGAAACATCTCTTGGAAATGAGGGCCGAGCAGTTAACTGCTGAACTTGAGTCGCTGGATGAGGCCGTGTACCGCGCTGCGCAGATTCTTGAATGGGTCTATCATAAGGGCGTGTGCGACGTCACTCAGATGACCAATCTACCTGCCGATCTCTGTGGCCGGCTCGCAGGACAACTGTCGATTCTGACCGGCCGGGTCATTGCTCGCTGCGACGCGCTGGACGGCGTGATCAAGTTGCTGATCGAATGGCCGGACGGTGAGCGGGTTGAAACCGTACTCATTCCCGACCGTGACCGCGCCACCGCCTGCGTGTCCACCCAGGTAGGCTGCGCAATGCAATGCACGTTCTGTGCCTCCGGAATGGACGGCTTGACGCGAAACCTCACATGCGGCGAGATCGTTGAGCAGGTGCTGCACCTGCAGCTTGAAGGCCAACGGCACGTGACGAATGTAGTATTCATGGGTATGGGTGAGCCGCTGGCGAACTATGATGAAACAGTTGCAGCCGTCCGGGCGATGATTGATCCGAAGCGACTGGGTATCTCGGCGAGGCGGGTGACGGTATCCACGGTCGGCCTGCCTAAGCAGATCCGGCGCCTGGCGGCCGAGGATTTGCCAATCACACTGGCCATCTCCCTGCACGGCGCAACCGACGCGCTGCGGCAGCGCCTTGTTCCTAAGGCAGCCCGAAGCCCGCTAAAGGATATACTGGCTGCCGCACGGGTGTTCTATGGCAGCCGGAAGCGAGAAGTAACGCTGGAGTATGTGCTCCTGGCCGGCCTGAATGACACACCGCAATGTGCCGAAACGCTGGCTGAAGTGGCGCACAGCCTGCGCTGCAATGTCAACCTGATCCCGTACAATCCGGTTACATCGCTGCCGGACCACAAACCTGACGCGACGGCCGTTGCCGACTTTGCCGCGTGGCTGCGGCATCGGCAGGTCAACGTGAACATTCGGCGCCCACGTGGCCTGGAGGCGGATGCAGCCTGCGGGCAGCTCAGGAAGCGAAACGCGCAACATCACTGGCGCCGGCTACTCCTGTAGCTCCCGAAAGCACTTACCGAACCCGTCCTGGCAAACGGTTACTCAGCACGCTTGCCGGTAGCCTTCTCAATCAGTTTCTGCAAGTACTCATACGCTTCGGTGACGTACCTGGGCAGGTTGTCTGTGTCCTCAGGCTCGATCTCCAGTGCCAAGGCCCCATCGTAGTTGATCTCGTTCAACGTGCGGAAGATACCTTCGAGATCAATCTCACCGGCGCCGATGGCTACCGACTGGGTTCCCACATGGTCCTTCAGGTGAATGTTCCATATCTTGCGAGCGTACTTGCGGATGAGCGCCTTGGTGTCCACGCCGGCGGCATGGAAATGCCCGGTATCGACGGTTATCCCGAGCTTCGGATTATCGATCCGCTCGAAGATATAGTCATAGTCGGCCTCGTCCTGGTATTGCGAAAGGTAGTGGGGTTCCAGGGCAAGCTTCACTGGCATCTCTTCAATCAGCGGCAGCAGGGTTCTCAGGCCCGCGACCGACGCTTCCAGCCCTTTTTTGCCTTCCCTCCTCACGCCGCCGGTGAAGACGACTAGCGGGCAGTTGAGACGCTCGGCCAGGCAAAAACTGTGAATCAGGCTGTAGTGGACGTAAATCTCGGCTGCCTTGACGGAATCTGTGGGAATTCCGCCCGCGTAAACTTCGGTCACCCCGACCAGACCTGCCTCAGTGGCGAGCCGGTTGATCTTCTCGGCGTCGACCCACTGCGGCACGCCGGCCGTCCAGAAAGGCGGACCGGCCACGCCCCAATACTTGAACCCCGCCGGGGGGGCATGCTCAATGGTCTCCAGCAGTTCGTCCTTGCCGGGGGCCCGCAGGGCACATGTGGTACATGAGAGTCTAAATATGCTCATTGCTTACTCCTTCAGCGGCAGGCAGTCGGGAAGCTCGCTGCTCATACGCTCGTTGATGTTGCGACATTGCGACACGTCCAACGGAAGATCCACTCGACGCTTCTCGATGGCGCTGATGCAGACGGCTTCCAGTATCTCGTAGCCGTGGTAGCTTATCTCCACGTTGCAGGGGTGGACCTTTGTATCGTCGTCAAGCCATTCGGCGAAGTCAGCCAAGTAAAGCGGTTGGAGAACTTTACCGTGCTGCGTGCGCCAGTCGTCGTCCTGCTGGACGTACGGCTGCCCACGAGTGTCGGGCGTGAGCATTGCCCAGCGGCCATCGGTCTCCCCCCAGACATATCCGTGCGTGCCGAACACCGCCAGGCGGTTGTCCACCCAGAACTTCTCCCGAGGTAGGTGACTGGGAGCGAGGTACCCGCACTCAATGTATATCCGCAGGCCGTCTTCCATCAACACCTCGGCCAGGAAGTAATCGCAGGAAGGATGACTGTCCGAGAGCTTTGTCTTGCCGTGAACGTGCCCGACTACCGACTTGGCTCGCCCGCCGCCCGCCGCCCAGAGCGCATAATCGATAAAGTGCGTTCCAAGCTGCGACAGCCACGCCTGTGTCGTGGCCCGAATGAACTGGATTTCGCCCAGTTTGCCCGAATCGACCACTTCCTTGACCTTCTGAAGCGAAGTCAGGTACTTCTGCTGATGGCTGACGATGGCCTTGATGTTATTCTTGCGGCACAGCTGTCTGATGTGATGGGCATCGGCCAGCGACGTGGCCATGGGCTTCTCGAACGCCAATCCCTTCACGCCGTACTTTACGGCCAACTCCACCATCTCCAGGCGGACATGAGGCTGTGTGACGAAGCAAAAGACGTCGGGCCTGGTGTCAGCCAGCATCTTATCGGCATCGTCGTAGAGCGCCGGGAATATCCCACGAGTTTCGACGGCCTCTTGCATCTTCGGCCGGTCGAGTTCGCAAAGCGCCACTAGATCGAAGCGATCCGGATGAGCCATCCATCCGTCAATGTGCTTTGTCCCGCGAGCTCCGCATCCTGCTTGTGCAACCCTGTACTTGGCCATTGTCTTGATCTCTAATCAACTCGGCTTTCTGTTTCAACACTTCTTTTTTTCCGGCACCCTGGTTATTTTGTTTGGTTTGGCCGATGTGCGCGACTGGGTGCTGAATGGGAGATATCATGAGCGACAGGCCTGTAGTCGTTGTTTGTGAAGCGTTGGATCCGGGCGCGTTGGCGTATCTCACCGCCAACAGCGAGGTGCGGAAGATCGACAAATCGCAACTTGACGAGCACATAGGCCAGGCCGACGGACTTGTTGTACGGACGTACACGCAAGTCACGGCCGACCTGCTCCGGCGGGCGCCCCGGCTGAAGGTTGTTGGCCGGGCCGGCGTGGCGCTGGACAATATAGACGTGCCGGCCTGTCGGACCGCTGGTGTTGAGGTTGTCCATACGCCCGAGGCAAATACGCTGGCGGTAGTGGATTACACCGTCACGATGATCGCCCTGCTGAACAGGCGGTTCTGGTTCATGGACAAGCCACTGTCGGCCGAGGAGTTTCACCAAGCCCGCAAACATACCTTCGGACGATTTCTCCGCGGCCTGACACTGGGCATCGTCGGTATGGGCCGCATTGGCTCCAGAGTAGGCCGGGCCGCCGTCGGCCTTGGCATGAAGGTCTTGTACAATGACATCCAAGCCATCGAGTTGGACTACCCGGCCGAGGCGGTGGACAAGCCGACATTGTACGCCCACAGCGACATTGTGACGATCCACGTTCCCCTAACAGACCTGACTCGTGGTTTCATCAACGCCGAAATCCTGTCGCAATTCAAAACTGGAGCACAGTTTATAAATTGCGCCAGGGGCGGATGCGTGGACAGTCCGGCATTGGCTGCGGCCCTTCGGTCGGGCCGGCTCAGTGGGGCGGCGATCGACACACACAACCCCGAGCCTCCACCTGCGGATTACCCGTTGTACGGGCTGGAGAACGTCTTCTTGACTCCCCACGTCGCCGCCTGTGTGCCGCAAGCCAAGCTCGCCATGTGTGACGTGGTCTACGACGTGATCCGCGTAATCCGCGGAGAGAAGCCGAAATACCCAGCGGCCGAGGGAAGTTTTTGAATGGCCGCTTGCCGTTACAACCGATGGGGGCAAAGACGCAGGCTCTCTCGTCAGTGGCGAAGAATTTTTGAATCGGGGGGAATTTTGTGGTTCCCGTTTCGAATGTTCCTGGTGTCTATGTAAATGAGTTGACAGTTTTCTTACCCCCCCTATAATCATCCCTAAGGCCAAAGCTTGTGCCGAGGCCGTTCCGCAGAAACCTCGCTCCGGCAGTTTTGCGAGCCAGGGTTTCTGAGGTATAAGAGCTTGCTTAACCGGAACTTGTGCTGACAAAGTGCACAGGAGGTCCCATGCTGAACTATTCCCGTGGCAAGTGGTTGTGTGCGACGTTATGCCTGACGGCGCTTGCTGTAATCGCCGGGGCACTCGCCGATGAGGCGGTTGAGCCCGCCACAGGTCAGGCCAGTGCGGTGGACCAGCAATGGAAAGATTTCGTCTACTACGTTCAGGTCGCCAGGCCGGAGGCGGCCTTGGCCTTCGGCAAGGCCATCGTTGAGTCTGAGGTGGACCCGCGAGTGGTGTACCAACTGAGCGTACAGACCGAGAACGTGGTGGATGTGCTGGCGCGTGGCGAGAAGCTGGAAGGCTTGGGTGAGATCATCACAGACCTGCGGAAGCTGATCGAGCAAGGCTACAGGCTTAACAGCCGAGATCCCGAGCAGATCGCCAAGGCAATCGAGATGTTGGGGGGCAGTCCGCGTCAGATCCAGATCGGTGCGGAGCGCCTGATCGAATCGGCGGAGTATGCCGTGCCGCAAATGATCCAGCGACTGGGCGATCCAAAGGCGTCGCTGCTCCTTCGGATCCAGCTTACCAACGTCTTGGGACGATTGGGCCGATCGGCCGTTCGCCCGTTGTGCGCGGCCTTGGCCGCACCGGACCCGGGCGTTAAGGAGGTCGTTTGCCAAGCTCTTGGAGAAATAGGTTATTGGCATTCGGCGCCGTACCTTCGGGCCTTGCTTGCCGACGAGAACGAGATACCGCCCGTCAAGGCGGCGGCGAAGGCGGCCCTGATTGCCGTCACAAATGACAAAGCCGCCGACGCCAAGCCGGTTGCCCCGTACTTCTTTGACTTGGCAAACAAGTACTACACCGGTGAGGACTCAATCCAGCCGGATCGACGTTTTGACACCGCCAATGTGTGGTACTGGAAGCCCGAGCTGGGACTGACGTACAAAGAGGTGCCGACGGTAATCTTCCTGGAGGTTTACGCGATGCGGTTGGCCCGGGAAGCCCTGGCGGTGGACAACCGGTTCTACCCGGCCGTTTCGCTCTGGCTTGCCGCGAACCTGCGAAGAGAGTCGCGCCTGGGGGTGCAGCAGACACAGCCTGCCGAGGATGCCGGCCGGCTCGGGGCCGAGGCCTATGTCATGGCCGCCGGCGCAAAGTACGCCCAGGAGGTGCTTGCGCGAGCGTTGACTGACGGTGACGCCGCGGTGGCAACCGGTGCCATTAAGGC
>JABMQG010000002.1 GCA_013203365.1 Planctomycetota bacterium
ATGTTTGAACTGGATGCCCCTTATAATAGTTACTTTACTGAAGACGAGATACGCCGAGGGACCGGGCATTTTAGCATGTGCGTACGGGGCGATATTCCTGCTGGTCGATCGTCGTACGTCTCGATAGGGGCAAGCTGGCGTGGCGACTTCTTTTTGGGCCCGGCGTTAAAGACCTCCGACTGGGAAGATCCGTCCGGCACGATCTTGGTCATCGAGGCCCCGCGGATGTTCGGTTGGAGCAACTCTTGGAGTGCCGACCGACGTGGCCCATTTCGGGCGTATGTCAACTCCGGGGATTGGCATAGCATTGAGGCCCGTGACTACGAAGACGTATGGCAGCGAAAGCATCTCGGCAAGGCCGACATGGTCTTCTGCGATGGTCACTCCGAGTCGCTGACTGTGGAGGAGACGATCGGCACGGGTGATATGTATACCGAGGCACCGTCAGGTAGGTCAAACTTGAAGGGCATGTGGACGCATTTGTCGGGCGACTGATTCAATAGCAGATCACGACTCCAGGATCGATCAGCGGGCCAGACGATGGAGCGGGAATAGAAGCTAAATCTGCACCTTGCGATCTGCTTGAGTATTCAGTGTAGCCAAGCGGAGATAGCGGCGGCAAGGTTGCTTCCGTTTATGCTTGGCTGTCGCATTTGCCAAGCGAAGTTCAAGAAGCCTTCCCGGCCGCTCCGGTCCGGCAAATCCACTTTTCCACGACCGGTGCCATCTCTGTCATAGCCTTTGCCATCGCGCGGGGCGTCCAGTTGTTTTCTCCTTCGCTCCATTGTGCCATGAGCGACCTGCGGACGGTGGTTATAAGTTCAGTAGCGACGTTCACCTTAGCAATACCGATCGAGATGACTCGCTGCAAGTCCTCGGCGGGTGTACCCGAGCCACCGTGTAGCACCAAAGGCACTGACACTGCCGAGCGTATTTCCTCAAGCCGGTGGAAATCCAATTTGGGCAATTGGGTATACTCTCCGTGCGCGTTGCCGATGGATACGGCGAGGGCGTCCACACCTGTTTGGTCAACAAACGAGGCCGCCTCGCCTGGCTCGGTCAGTGTCGAAGTAGCACCGCCCTCGGTAGTTACGTTATCGGCCTTGCCGACATGCCCGAGTTCGCCCTCGACTGTAACGCCCAGCGGCCGAGCCATTTCAACAACTTGCCGCAGGGCCTCTGCGTTTTCGGCGAAGGGTCTGGCGGAGAAATCCAGCATAACGGAGGTATAGCCGGCGTCGAGGCACTGGCGGACCGCCTCCAGCGACCTGCCGTGATCCAGGTGCAGCGCAAAGGGCACTGTAAACTGCTTGGCCAGGGCCAAGACGATCTGATTAATCTCAGCCGGGGGCAACAGCTTAAACTCGTCGTAGCCGTTCATGAGTATAACCGGCGCCTTGAGCTTCTCGGCCACCCTCAGGACAGTCAAGATGGTTTCGGCGTTCCAGACGCAAAATGAAGGCACCGCATAGCCGCCCTGGGCGGCCTTGTCGAGCAACTGGGACATTGGCAGCATGTTAATTGGAGTTCTCCTTAGTTCGATTACTCATTCGCGCTGTCCCGAACGGCCTGGAACATGGCGAGTATGTTTTCCGGTGGCGTACCGGCTTGAATATTGTGAATGGTATTGAAGACAAATCCGCCGCTGACATTGAAGATATCGATCCGCTCGCGCACCTGCCGGTACACTTCTTCCGGCGAGCCGAACGGGAGGTTATGTTGCGTATCGACGCCGCCGCCCCAGAAGGAGAGCCGATTGCCGAATTCCTTTTTCAGTCGGCGTGGGTCCATGTTCGCCGCGGACGTTTGGACCGGGTTGAGGATGTCAATCCCTTCGTCGATAAGGTATGGGATCAAATCGTAGATAGACCCGCAGCAGTGAATGAAGACGTGAACGTCGGGTCTCTTGGTCTTGGACAATTGATAGATCCGCTTGTGGCGGGGGTGAATGGTTTTTTCGTACAACTCCGGCGACATTTGCAGACCCGTTTGCGTACCCAGGTCGTCGCCCATTGTGATTACCTGGATATAATCTCCGACTGCATCGAGGTACAAGTCCAGGTTGGTCAGATGATTCTCCATGAGCCTGTCCATGAGGGCCTCAGCTATTTTCGGGGCGGCTACGAGGTCCATCATGAACTCGCTCCAACCTCGGAACATCTGACCATATTCAAGAATATTGCCACCGAACGCACCCATGATGGCATAATCCGTATTTTCGTACAGCCACTTGGCTTTGGCTCGAAGAAACTCCAGATGCTCGTCCGTGAAAACATGAAGCGGATGAGCGTTTATTTCTTCTACTGTCGTGGCGTCTTTGAGCGGGATGTAGAACCTTTCCGTAAAGTAACAAGCCCCTTGCGGCATGCAAAGGAGGATGTGGCCCTGGTCATCGGTAACGATCCACTCACCTTTGTCGTTCAGTCTGGGGGTGGTATATTCTGGCGTCTCACAGGGCGTGCCGTCCGGCAGAGTCCATGGTCGCCAGTTGCCTCCGAAACGCTCGACAAACTCTCTTGCAAGCGCCGGATCGTCGACCGGGGGCAGTGAACGGTCCAAGCCGATGACGTCGACGCCGAACTTATCGAGGACCCATTTTTCGGGCTCGGCGAGCTGCTCGCAGACATTGCACACCCGTAAAACGCCGTCGCAGCGGCCGAGATGCTTCCTGAGCTGATTGTACGCCAGCGCCATGATGCTAGTGGATCCCATAGCACCCATGTCGACCGGAACCCGGTCCGGCTGTTCATGCCGCAGGGCGGTAAGGACACGCTGCCTGGATGTCATCTTTCCTGCCACCAGTATCTCCCAGTGAGGCATAACGCATTTGCAAGCCCCCGGCCACGGCGATGACCGGGGGCTTGCAGACAAACGCAACTACGCTTTCCGGGAATGCCCCGGTACCACGCGTCGCAGGAATTGCTACATGTCAACAAGGACCTTGCGCAGGTCCGTTGCCCACTTCTGCAATTGCTCCTGGTCTGCCATCTGGTGATGGACGAACAGGGGTATTACCCGCTGGGCGCCAAACTCAGCATTCGGGCACAGGCCGGGGCGGTAGTGGACGTAATCCGGAAGCGGGCAGCCGAGCGGTGTGCGGCGATCGGCTTCAGCCTTGCAGAACACATCCTCCAGATAGTTGACTTCACAGTAGCGGGGGGGCATGTTTACCCCCTTTTTGGCGCATACCGCTTCAATCTCGGCGACCGTTATCCCGTCGGTTCGAAGCGGGTAAGTCCAATAGACTGTTTCTGTATTCGGATAGCGATACGCCGGCAATACCTTTGGGGCGCCCTTGAACGTCTTTTCCAGCATTTCGACCATCGCAATTCGCCGTTTGTTGAACGATGGCAGTTTTGCCAATTGCGCCACCGCAACTGCGCCCTGCAGGTCGGTCATGCGGTAGTTGTGCCCGACGCTGAAGTGGCCGCGCCTCGGGATCGGTCCGCTCGTGTCTGGTGCAGGTATCTCCAAGCCATAGCGATACCACGGCATTCCGCAGTTGCAGTAGAGGAATGCCCGCTTGTATACCTCGGGATTGTTAGTGACGACCATGCCTCCTTCGCCCGAGGTCATGTGCTTTCCCTGTTGTAGGCTGAAAGAAGCAGCCTCACCGAACGATCCGGCCGGTTTCCCACGATACGTGCAGCTGTACGCCTGAGCGCAGTCTTCGACGACGGCGAGGTTGTGCTTGCGAGCAACGGCGAGGATTGAATCCATATCCGGCATTTGCCCCGCGAGGTGGACGACCACAACGGCCTTGGCCTTTGGGGTAATCGCCGCTTCAATAGCTTCGGCCGTTATCACCAACGTTCGCGGGTCCACGTCGGCGAAGACGGGAACGGCGCCCACCGATAATATGGCCATTGAAGAAGCTATGAACGTGCATGGAGTGCAGATAACCTCGTCGCCAGGGCCAATGCCTACCCCCGCAAGCGCGGCCTCGTTGCCAGCCGTGCCTGAGGATATGGCAAGTACGTACTTTACGCCAAGGTGTTTGCCAAATTCATCCTCAAACCGGGTGACGAAGTTTTCGTTGCCGCATCCGCGCCAAGCAGACTGGCTCTCAACTACCTTGCGTAGATTCTCCATCTCTGCCCCATCAAACATCTTGAACTTTTCGGCCATCTTCCGCCGCTCCTTTCCTTGTTTAACCGCATAGCATGGACCTTTTCAGCCATGCGAAACTCAGTGTATATCAGATTCGTTACAGCAAATTCAACGTGTTGACGATATTCGCTTTCGGATCGATTACGGGCTCGATCATTCCTGTCCCGGATGTAAGTAACGTTGTCAGCCCCGGGCCGTGCCCGGCACCCACGGAGTCTCCGTGGATGACGATGGAGATGGATATCGCACCAGGACGATAGACA
>JABMQG010000437.1 GCA_013203365.1 Planctomycetota bacterium
CACCGACGATATCCCCATATCGACGGCGACGGCACGCCGGCATCCGACAAACTGGTACCTGTCGGTGCACAGAGCCGTCAGCGTGGTCGGAGCACTATCCACCGCCGGTGTGCCTGCCAAGCGAATGGGTGCCATGGGCTTCGGCGAGTTCCACCCGATCGCGCCCAATGCACCCGGCCATAAAGGCAACCCGCAGAACCGCCGTGTCGAAATCTGGATCGTTTCCCCGGAGCGGCTACTGACAACCGCCGCCACGAGCGAAATCTCCGAATGAAACAAAATACAGCCCCGTCGCGCCTAAGGCACGGCGGGGCTGTTGATCCGAATTGTCTTCATTTGGCGGTTGCCTAATTGCAGGCCAGCGGCCGTGGTACGATCTAACTGCTTTCAGACCGCCTCCTTGCGAGTTGGCACTTCGTCGATACAGCCCATGCAGTCATGTCGAACTATCGACTGTCGAGGTGTTTTTTGCAACCGCCCGTCGGGCCTGTATGGGGCATACCCGATCTTAAACGGGTCTATTCGGGTCTATTCGCTCGATAAGAGCTCGTGCCCGGGCGGGGCATTCACCCGACTTGCTTTATCATAGACTGATAGACTGAAGCGTGCTGTCGCGCGAGGCTTATTTGACAAATGCAAATGCTCCCGCTGGCGCAACCGCCGGAACCTCTGGCTCGCGATGGCATTATCATCAACTCCTTTCAACGCGAGTATACAAAATTACAGGCGGTGCAGTTGCAGGCCATGGGCTGGCTGATCGAAAGGCCCCGGCCTTGCTCAGCAGGGCAGATCAACCCGTTCCAACCGCTGCCGCGGATGGGCGGGCAACTCTCTACCCAGCCAAAAGAAAAGTACGATACGGCGCAGCGCCTGGCAAACGCGCCGTGTCTCCACATGCCCGGCAGGCGACCGAATAGAGGCGTACAGGCTGCGAATTCGCCTGTGCGCCGCAGCAATAACCGGCAAACTTTGGCTTGTCGCGGAAGGCCAATTCGGCTATTCTGACACTTGGACTGTGCCACTTTGCGGCAGTTTGACCTACATCGCACCAGTGTCCGCGCCATTTGAAAAGACCTTTTTTTGCGTGGCATATGATGGCGGATAAAGCCAAACCGAGCGAACAACGCCGACGGCGATCATCGCGGGTCGGACGACAGGCGGGCAATTCGCCGCCGGTGGAAGGCCCCTCGACCTCGTCGACACGTGAGCGGGAACTGGTAACGAAACTGCTGGAACTCTTGAACCGACCGGCGGACTGGATCGAGAAGATCACCCATGTGCTAGCCTTGGTGAAACGCCATGCCGGCGTCGAAGCAGCGGCGATTCGGGCACGGGAAGGTGATGATTTTACGATCTTTTGTGCCGATGGTTTTTCCGACAGCTTCATTCGGACAGAATCGCATTTGTGCCAACACAACCCCCTGCGAGACGCCGATGGGTTGCCCGTGCTGGAATGCATGTGCGGTGCTGTCCTTCGCGGCCGATGGCAGGACGGCCTGTCGTGCTTCACTGAAATCGGCAGCTTCTGTGTCAACTCCACAACCGACTTTTTGGCCTCGGCGCCGCCGTTGAACTGCGTACACGGACTTACCCGCAACGTATGCAACAAGGAGGGATACGAATCGGTGGCCCTGATCCGCCTGCTTGCTGGGGATGAAACCGTCGGGCTGCTGCAATTGAACGATCGACGGCGCGACTGCTTTACGCCCGAGTTGATCCAGTCGTTGGAACGGATCGGCTCGCTGATCGGTGACGGGCTGGGCAGGAGAGTAATCGAAAAGACACTGGCTTGGGAGGCCGAGGTCAACGCCGCTTTGGCCGAACTGTCAAAGGCAATGATACAGTCGGCTTCGATTGACGATATCTCGATTCTGGTACTGGAGCACGCCAAGCGGCTGACAGGCAGCCGGTTCGGCTTTGTGGGATTCATCGATCCCCAGACGGGGTTCATCATCGCCCCCACATTGACCCGCGACGTGTGGGATCAGTGCCGGATGGAAGCGAAACCTGTTGTGTTCAAGGAATTCCGCGGGTTGTGGGGATGGGTGCTGAACAACCGCAAGCCGTTGCTGTCAAACAACCCGTCCGGCGACCCACGTTCCGGCGGGACCCCATCGGGCCACATCGCGATTCAGCGTTTTCTCTCGGGGCCCGCGATGGCGCACGGGGCGATTCTGGGGCGGTGGCTTTGGCCAATCCGCTGCAAGACTACGGTCCGCGCGACCTGG
>JABMQG010000438.1 GCA_013203365.1 Planctomycetota bacterium
GCCGATAAAACACCCAACCCGGCACACCCAGCAGAACCGCAACCACCGGCCAAATCACACCAGGGCGATACCGCGCCCAGTGCGCGATCAGCAAAATCATCCCACCGGCCAGCACCGCGCCCACGGCCGCGGTCAAGAAAGGAACGTACAACACCAGCCGTTGAGTTGGCGTCATCACCACCGCCGATCGACTGGCCGAAAGGTACAGGTACACCGCCGCCGGCACCAAGCCAAGCAGCAACGCCAAAGACGGGTTCCGCCGCCGCAACGGCGTAGCCGCCACCAGAATGCAACCCACACCCAGCACGAACGCCAAAATTGGCGAGTGCGCCAAGACCATCACGCAAAGCAGGAAAAACACGCAGAACCGCGAATGGTACAGGCACGCCACCAGCAACGGCACAACAACCACCACCGCCAGCAACAGCCCCGTTATCAAGATCATCCACGGATGCGTGAATATGTTCAGCGGTGCCAACAGCATCGCGCTGAGCGGCCGGCCGATCGAGTCGCGATAGTCAGCCGCCGTCGTGCTGAACCATTGCCCGCTGCTCAGCGCATAAACGAACGAGTTCGCAAACGCGTAGGCACAAAGATTCACGCATAAAAAAACGGCGGCTCGCCACCACTGCGTCGGCCGCAGCAAAGGCCCCGCATGCGTGCGACGCGAAATCTCCTCCCCGTCCGCGTGAATCGGGCTCGTTTGCTCGCCGGTCATAGTCGGCCACCAATATGATCGACGCCAACGGCGCCCAACGCCCGCCTGCCGTTGGAAAGGTCGTACCCGTCGCCATGCAAACTTAAAGTGCACATAGCTGTATTCTAATCCAAACGTCCTCTCGACTGCGCCACCATACTTTCACTAAACCGCCCTAGCCGTGCAGGCGGATGAGGGCCTTGATGAGTTTTCGTTCGCGTACGGCCAGGAACGCGTCGTTGATATCGGCCAGGTCGAAGGGGTGATCGAGGTCCAGCCAGTTTTTCGCGTCGAGCCGGCCGGTGCGGAAGTAATCGCAGACGGCCTGGTGGGTTTCTTCCTCGTCGTAGCCGCCCTTGAAGTAGTTGAAGCTGCCGCGGGCGAGGTCGGGGTTGATGCGGCACTGGCCTGGCTCGTCTATGCCGTAGGTGCACAGTGTGCCGTCGGGTTTTAGTGCGGGTAGGACCAGGTCCATCTGCCCGCTCTTTCCGACGGCGTCGATCGCGAAGTCGAATCCGTCGGGGCAGTAGGCTGTCAGGTTGGCTGCGAGGTTGGGAGCCATGTAGTCGAGGTAGTGGGAAGCACCAACGTTGATTGCCGCTTGGCGTCGCGCGGCACTGCCGACGACGATGACGGGGCTGGCCCCTATGTTTACGGCATGTGCTGCGAAGGCCAGGCCGTTGCCGCCGGAGCCCATAACAAGGATTGCAGCACCGGCGCCGACGCCCATACGGGTGAGAAAGCTAAGCGTTTCCCTCCAGGTGATGATCATGGTTGCCGAGCGGGGGTCGAACTGCGCCGGGATGATCTGGTTGACCCGGCAGCCTGTCCAGCGGTCGGCCGGCAAGCCGTCCTGTCGCATAGCCCAGTGGTCCCTGGCCAGGCCGAATTCCGCGAACCCGCCCCAGTTGACGTTGAACGCTCCGTCAGGGTCGCCCACGGTGCCGACCCTGGTGACCAGGTCGCCCGGCCGGTAGTTGCGCACCTGCGGACCGACCTGAACCACGCGGCCGATGCTCTCGTGGCCGAGGACGGTGGGGTATCGTAGCGGGAACGGGAACCGGCCGTAGATGATGTGCTGGTCTGTGCCGGTGCAGGTTGCCCCGTATAGCAACTCGCAGAGGGCGTCGTACGGGCCAACCAGGGGGATTGGGATATCGCGAATCGCCAGCACGCCGGGTTTTTCGACTATGGCCGCCTTCATTATCACGCACTCCCTGGTCCTCGGTAGTCGTTTCGGCCGAACGGCAGGCAGAACGGCTCCTCAAACGGGCGGAACGGCACCATAGCGGCTATCTCGCCCAGGCTGGCCAGCACGTCCGATGGCAACGAACCCTTGTCCACGGCTGCGACGTTCCGCTCGACTTCCTCGGCGCTGCGGGAGCCGGTAAGCACGCAGTCTACATGTGGGTTGGATATAGCGAATCGCAGTCCGGCCTCGGCGATGTCCAGTCCGGCCTCGTCGAGCAGTTCGTACAAGGCCAGATACTGCCGGCGGCGCGGTAGGCTCAGCCAGGGCGCGCCGTTGCGGACC
>JABMQG010000439.1 GCA_013203365.1 Planctomycetota bacterium
GCTCTTGATAGTACTGTGCACACATAGTGGAAGAAGCTGTTGGAATGGAGTTCCGCTCGATCTGTACTGAATAGCACGTCTTGCAGTCTTTTTTTCGGGCGTCCCGATTACCTATATTATGATGACGCTCGTGTCGGACATCACCTTTACAGAGATCACTAGCGGCATCGCCTGCTTCGGGCTCCTTGCCAGGGGCGTCCTTGCTCAATCTGAATCGCTACATTAAAACCTAAATTGCTCTGTGCTTCCGGCCGTGTGGCCCGTAGTTGCACGCTAGGGTGTGTTCGGTCTTGTTACAGTTGTGCCCGCAGGGTCTCGTTGACCTTTCGCATCAGATCCACGTATTCCATCTGGGCTTCGGAGAGCTTCTTGAATGTGGGGGAAACCACCAATTTATTCTGGATGTCGGCCAGCTTATGCTTGTCGGCTACCTCGATGGGTTTGTTGTCACGCTCCAGGGAGGCGATCCGATTGACTTGGGCCTCGTAATCCTGTATCAGCTGGCTCAGTTCGGGTTTGTCGGTTATGGCCTTTTGTGCTTCTTGAAGGGCCTTGGCCTGCGACGATTCACGAATGGCCTTGCCAAGCTGATCGGCAAGGTGGATGATGTTATTCATGTTTGTAATCTCCAAGTCCGCACGAGCTTTGCTGCTTGTGACAACGCAGGATAATCACTATGGCCGAACGCTACCTTGAAGCGATCATAAGACACCTGGCCGGCAAGAACTATCAACCACTGAAAGTCCTCCAGCTCGCCCGACGAATGGGCGTCGCCGACAGTGATTATGACGCATTTCGCGACGCCGTCAAGCAACTTAAAGACGCCGGGCGTGTGGTGCTGGCGGCGGGCAACGCACTCAGCCTGCCCGATGTGACCGATCGGGTCGTGGGCACGTACCGCGCCAGTTCGAGGGGCTTTGGATTCATCGTGCCCAATACTCCCAACGCCCTCGGCGACCTCTTTGTGCCCGAAGGGCAGTCCCTCGACGCCATCACCGGCGACGTAGTCGCTGCGCGGGTCATCAAACACGGCAGGCGCGAGGGACGGAAGGCCTACAACGGCAGGATTGTCGAAATCATCGAGCGAGGCAACAGCCGATTCGTTGGCGAGCTGGACCGAGCCGACCGACCCGAGCCGCTGTGGTTCGCCTTGCCTCAGGGCAGGACGCTCGCCGACCCGATTGTAATCGAGGACGTGGGCCCGGCCGCCAAGGTTGGCCAGAAGGTGGTCGTCGAGATCGTTCGCTACCCCGTCGGGACAGAGTTGGCTCGTGGCGTTATCGTCGAGACGCTGGGCCAGGCCGGACCGATCGACGTGGAAACGCAGGCCATCATTCGCGAGCACGGTCTGCCGGATGAGTTCAGCGAGGCCGTCTCAGCCGACGCGCGGACTGCCGCGACAGCGTTTGAAGGCGAAACCGATGGGGATGATCGTGAGGACTTCACCGCCTTGACTGTGGTCACCATCGACCCCACGGATGCTCGCGACTATGACGACGCCATAAGCATCACGGCCGGCAAAGGCGGCGACTTCACACTCGGCGTGCATATCGCCGACGTGTCGGCGTTTGTTCGCCAGGGATCGGCCCTTGACGGCGAGGCCCAACTGCGGGGCAACAGCGTCTACTTTCCGCGAAGGGTCGTGCCGATGATCCCGGAGGTACTATCCAACAGCGTGTGCAGCCTCCAGCAGGGCCAACTGCGGTACGTCAAGACGGTCATGATAGACTACGACGCCGACGGCTGCGTTCTGCGCAGTAAGTTCGCCAACGCAAAGATCCGCTCGGCCAAAAGACTGACTTACGAGCAGGCACAGGACATCCTCGACGGCAAGATCGACGGCTACGACGCCGACGTCGTCCGCCTCGTGCGTGCCATGCAGACTTTGGCTCGGCGGATACAGGCTCGTCGGCGAAAAGCCGGTATGCTCAGCCTGGACCTGCCGGAGGTAAAGCTGGTGCTCGACGACGACGGCGGGGTGATAGATGCCGTCCAAGCCGACAATAGCTACACGCACACGATAATCGAGATGTTCATGGTGGAGGCGAACGAAGCCGCCGCCAGGCTGCTCAACAGGCTGGGCGTGCCCTTCCTTCGCCGGATACATAACGACCGCGGCCCAGAGACCGGCGGGCACCTGGCTGAGTTCATACGCGCGTGTGGGTATAAGATTCCAAAGAACATCGGCCGCTTCGACATGCAGGCCCTCATCGAGCGCGTTCGTGGTCGGCCGGAAAGCTACGCGGTCAACATGGCTCTGCTGAAGACGCTGGAACAGGCGGAGTATTCGACTATGCACGTGGGGCATTTCGCCCTGGCCAGCGACTGCTACTGCCACTTCACCAGCCCGATCCGCCGGTATCCGGACCTGACGGTGCATCGTATGATCGACGATCATCTTCGCGGCCGACTGAAGGAGAATGCACAACCTGATGCCGCTGAGATGACTGCGTTGGGCAAACATTGCAGCTTCACCGAACGACGTGCCCAGGAGGCAGAACGGGAATTGCGTTCGCTGTTGGTGCTGCAAATGCTGGCCGGGCATGTCGGCGAACTGTTTGATGGGGTGGTGACCGGCATTACGAACTTCGGCGTTTTCGTGCAGTCTGTAAAGTACCTGGTGGATGGGCTGATCAAGCTTGAGGACTTGGGCGACGACTGGTGGGAGCCGAACCCCAAGGCCGGCACGGTCCTGGCCCAGCGCAGCGGCAAGGTGATCCGCATGGGCGACTTAGTGACTGCCCGCATAACAAACGTGGACCTGGCCCGCCGTCAACTCAACCTGGTCCTGGAGGCTCGCCCAGGCTCAGGCGACAAATCCGCGACGAAAACCGACAAGAAGTCGCCAAAGAAAGGCAAACGCCGGCCGAAGAAAAAAGCCGGGAAAGGCTCCTGACACCTATTCCGGCACCTATTTCGGTCATAGCACAACTCCCTGTACGATAAGGAGTTAAGAAACGCGACCTATTTCTCTTCATCGTCGCGCAACGTTCCGCGCCAGTCAAATCACCTCTCGTGAAGTGCTCGAGAAAAAACACATCATGGCCATACCGCATTGGCGACCACATTCTTCGCCGACGGGCATCGCTTACCATGGAATTGAAGGACGATATTGTAAACGTACTGGATCTTTCGCCAGTTCTTCGGCTGCTGAACTGACGGATCGAGTTGCGTTTCAGGGATTTGACCAGTGGAGGGAGAACAGTGATCAGGAACCAATCCTGTCCGGCACTTGGATTGCGCCATGTCGCAGATGGGGATGCAAAGACCGACCTCGTGGGCCTGTAAAGAAAGGGGGGGGCAGGGACTTTTCTTGACTTGTCATACCCGTGTCCGCAGTGCGCTGCCGAGGGACGAAAAGCACAAGGCCCGACAGGCAATCCGTCAGCTTACTTCCAGGTAATCGCGGCTGGGCAAGGCCGGGAACGGGGCGTGCGGCTCGGCCTGGTACCAGTAGGCCACCGAGGCAATGTCGTCCTGGAGGGGAAGGTATCTGCCCTCGCTTCGCCAGCCGATGGCCTGTATCGTGACCTTGATGTCCTTCTGGAAGCGGATCGGATCGAGAATGTGGAAGCGGTATAGGCTGTGCCGATTGCCCTGCCGGCCCATGGCCCGGCCGGGCTGGGCGATGGTCGTCAAGTCCTGGTAGCCCATGAAAGGCGCCGAGAAGTTTGCTTGGAAGCACCAAGCCCCGCCGAAGTAATCCTCAGTGCCCGTGCCGCAGATGGTGGGGAACTCCCCGTCGGCGTCGAGGAAGGCCTTGAATTCGCCTCCCCCCACCAGCCGTCGGAGTTCTGCTGCCAGGCCATATAGGTACCCACGTAGTGCCCGTGGCCTTTCACGCCGTCCAGTATCACATAGTCCTGCTTATAGGGCAGTGGATTAGTGCGGCGGAACTGGGCGTGGAAGCAGGCCTCGCCTTCGCCGAGTTCCCCTAGGGCGTAATTGATGGCGTAGAAGAAACCACCCTGGTCCTCCGGCGAGCGATTCTCCACGGTGATCCTCGCGTGCTTTCGGAACGGCATGGGCAAGTAGCAGTTGAGCGCGCCGGATGGATTGACGTTGATGGGGATCGCAAGGATATTGGCCGGCATCTTCCACCCGTTGCAGAAGAAGTCGCCCACAGGTACTTCCACGCTGGGGGCAGTCTCGCCGTCCCAATACGCCCGCAGGATCAGGTCGCGGAATCGCTTGCTTTCCACCGTCATCCAGATGTGCTGAATAGTGCCCGGGCCATCGACGTCCATGATGGTAGTAGTGGACTCCTGCGGCAGCGAGATACAGGGGCGGACCTTCCACTTTTGTCCCAGTTCGCGGGCGCCGCTGTTGTTCGGGCCGTCCCACAATTGAGCGATCTTGGCCACTTCGCTCTGTGGCGTATCGCTGACCTCCGCCATACCGCCTTTGCCCTTTTCGCCGTAGACGTTTTCGGCGGTGATCGAGCGGGTCTGTGCGTTGGAAAGATGGGTGATGCCGAATAGGCCGTTGAACATGGTTGCTCCTTGTTCTGTTTGCCGTCGGACGGTTTTTTCTTTTGTTATTGAACTTTGAGTAGCTGATGCAGCGAATGTCATTATACCAAATAACAAAAAGCCTTCCGGGCAAGTATAGTACCTTGAGGGATAGCTATTCACGCCGGCTGGGTAAGAAACAGGCGGCCCTGAAGATAGGGGAAGTTTTTGAACGCATGCATGTGCCGACCACTTCGATGATGAAGCTCAGGACACTGAAATTGCCGTAGAGATGCCCGGATTCGGATGGTCCACTGCATGTTGTGAAAGTTGTGAAAGAAGGTCTTCGGCGTTGACAGTCTCCGCGAGGGCCTTGATACATTCGGCGTCGTAGCCAATCTCGGCACATCGGAGCAGTTCTGAGACGGCCTGACGGCAGGAGAGCGCCCCGCGGTGCGGGCGGTCGTGGGTCATGGCTTCGTAGGAATCGGCGACAGCGAGGATCATCGCCTCAATCGGAATCTCCCGGCCCTTCAGACCGTCGGGATAACCCGTGCCGTTGAGGCGCTCGTGGTGGTGGCGAATGGCGTCAAGGACCGGTGCTAGAAATGTCAACGGCTTGAGGATGTCCTGGCCGACTTGGCAGTGCCGTTTGACCGCGCCAAATTCGGGCCCGTTCAGGCCGGTTGGCTTGAGAAGCACGGATTCCGGAACTGACAGCAGGCCGATGTCGTGCACTCGGGCTATCATGCCGAGCAGCTCGGATCGCCGGCCGTCCAGCCCAAGCCGCCCGGCCATCTGCGTTACGAGTTCTGAGATCCGCTCGCTTCTACCGGCGAAAAAGCGGTTTCGGTCCTCCATGGCTTTGGCCACTTCACACAGCACTTGGAAATAATGCCGTTCCGCCTCAGCCGCGGTCTCGGCATGATACTCGGCCCGGCTGTGGATGGCTCGAGCGTAGCCGTATACGCGCCACGCGAGCAGTCCGACAATTATCGCCAGCACAGCCGCCGCCGACATTGCCGGGCCGGAATGCAGTGGAATCAGGAGCAAGCACACGCCAGCGCTTAATACTGCACACAGCAGCACCAACGGTCGAGCAACATCGCGGATATGAACGTTGAAGGCGGTTTTCAACCTATTGCCGCTCCTCACTCGCAAGCCATTCAAGAACACTTATTCCCTAGTGCTTGGACTATACAATTCCCCGCACAGCCGCACAGCCGGCTTCAACAAACCAGGTGACACTTCCCAATACTGACTTCGGCCTGGATGGCATGTAGGGTCTGTAGCGATAATCAAGCCCCCACAGATGCCTCTGGACGTTAGGGATTCCTAGCAGCCTCATCTCACGTCAGTCGGGAGACGAGATTGGCCAGCACGATCCGGTTGTCGCAGCAAATGTAGCGAACCTGACCGCCCATGCGGTAGAAGCTCTTACAGAACCGCAGGTAATAGCTCGGATGGCCCTTCGGCGGCTCGCCGGCAGACCAGTCCCAGCCACCACCGTCTTGGATGTCAACCACGGCTATGAGATGATCGTGTACGAACGGCCGACCTTCCTGCACAAGCAGGTTGTTAGCCAGGCTGAAGGCCTTCTCGAACACCTGCGGGCTCATGATCGCCGAGCCCACCGAAAGGTATACGCCCCCGGTAAGGTTCAGCACACTGTTGGCGAAGATTCGCCCGTCGGTGCCGGCGGCCCGCCCGATCGCGCCGCCGCAGAACATCGGATGGTTGACGTAAATATCGTACCCGATTCCAGGATGAACGGTGAACGGCACGCCGTGGCGGTAGGCGCATGCGCATACGGAGTACTTTTTGAATGGGTGGGCCACCTTCACCGCCCCGCCGTCCAGACCGAAGCCGTTCATCGTCGCCAACAGGTCCGCGCGTGCCGCCGTCAGAGAATGGCCCGGCTGCGCGGCGATCTGATCGGCCAAGACATCTCGCATCGGCAAAACCACGCCGTCCTCAGCTATGAATCGACCTATGGCCTCGCCGAAACCAAGCCCCTCCGCCGCGCCGGCGATCACCGCCAAGTTGATCGCCCGGCCAGTCTCATCCCACGAGCCGAACCTACCTGTCGGGGCATTCTCCCGAACCGACTCGCTGGAGGCGCCCTGAAAGGCGAACTCCCAATCGTGTATCACACCGGCGCCTTGCGTGGCGACATGGGTGATCGCACCGGCCTCGATCAGTGCGTTCACCAGCGGCGAAGCCCCGTTCTTTATCAGGTGTGCCCCATAGACAAGCATCACCGCCGACCCGCGCCGGCGGGCCTGGCCAATCCGATCCGCCAAGGCATCTATCTCCCCTGCCGCATCACCGGCGCTGGGCGGGGACGAAGAAGGGACCATGGCAACTGCTTCTATGTCGATTAGACTCACTCGCTCCGAAAGCGGCAGTGTCTTGATCTTCATAGGGTCTATCTGCTCACGCGGCAAGTTCGTTGTCTCCCAGGTGAGGCCGGTGGTCCACGCCCCGGTCAGTCCACCATCGCCCGCTCCACCAACTCGCAGATGATATGATAGACGAGCATGTGCGTCTCTTGCACCCTGGGCGTCTGCCTCGTCGGCACGTCGATCAGCACGTCGGCCAGGCCGGCGCACTTCCCGCCGCCTTCGCCCGTAAAGGCGATGGTCTTCATGCCCATTTCCCTGGCCCGTTTCAGGCCCGCCACCACGTTCGGCGAATTTCCGGAGGTCGTCAGCCCGATCGCCACGTCACCTGCTGCGGCGCAGGCCTCCAACTGCCGGGCGAAGATCATCTCGAAGTCGAAGTCGTTGGCCAGGCACGTCAGAATCGACGTGTCGGTAGTCAAGGCCTGCGCCTTTAACGCCCGGCGGTCCACAAGAAACCTCCCCACAAGTTCGCCCGCCACGTGTTGAGCGTCGGCCGCCGAGCCGCCGTTGCCGAACAAGAACACGCCGCCGCCGGCATCATAGGCGGCCGTGATGATATTCACTGCCTCGGCGATCCGGTCCGACAGATGCTCCAGGGCCCGGCGCTTGGTTTCTATCGATTCCTCAAAACGCCTTCGAATTTCCTGCTGCATTACTAACCATCCTCACTTGACGTCGTCGTGGTCGAATAGATTCTCCGCCGGGTCGCCGTCAAGTCGGCCGGAGTGCTTATAGATCCGAACCTCCAACCCGCGGTGGTAGCCGGTGAAGCTGTCTTCGTGGTCGATGTGGTTGGCGATCTCGCGAGCGAACATGTGCATCTTCGCGTCCAGGTTGTCCAGGTAATGCAGAGCGATCGCCTCCGGAATCATCGGCAGCTTCGGCGAGCCGTACTCGTAGACGCCGTGGTGGCTCAGAATAATGTGCTGAAGCAAATCGACCGTCTTGGGCGGGAACTCCTCCCCTGTCTCGGCCGAGATGGCGTCGGCCTTCTGCTGAACCCATATGGCCCCGATGGTGATGTGACCGACCAACTGGCCACGGTCCGTGTAGTGAAACCCCATCTTGCTGGTCAGCTCGGCCGTCTTGCCCACGTCGTGCAAAAACGCGCCGGTGAGCAGCAAGTCGACGTTCAGCTCCGGGTACAGCGGCAAGAGGGCCTTTACCGACCTCACTACCCCGAGTGTGTGCTCCACCAGACCGCCGATGTAGGCCTGGTGCATTTCCATCGCCGCAGGGGCCTTCTTGAACGCCGCCATCAGCTCGTGGTCTTCCAAAAACTTCTTGACGAGCA
>JABMQG010000440.1 GCA_013203365.1 Planctomycetota bacterium
CATCAAAAGTGACCCAGGCGGGAACACCCACGCTGACACTGCCGATCAAAGCCTCGGGCAGACCCAACTGGATTTCCATTTTGTCGCCGGCAGTCAGCGTCACCACGGTCTGCCCGGCCGCGACTGCCTGATGCGCCTCCACCGGCACGGAAGCAATGACGCCGTCAAGCGGAGCGCAAAGCGTACAATATTGCAACTGCTGTAAGGCCATTTCCAGGCCCTTCTGCGAGGCATTCCGGCTGGCAAGCGCGGACATGTACGCGGCCTGCTGGCTGTCAAGCGCGCTCTTGCTTAAGATGTTCGCCTCATATTGCCGGCGCACACGCGCATATTCCGCCTTGGACTGCTTCAACTGGGCCTCGGCCTGAGCCAGCTGGGCCCGGCTCTGCTGAACCTGCAGATCGTAATCCCGGGGGTCAAGCCTGGCAATCAAAGCACCGGCCTCGACACGCAGGCCCGCTTTGGCGGGGATTTCAAGAATCTTGCCCCCGACACGAAAGGCCAGCGGCGTCTCAATAGACGATTTCGCCGTGCCGGAAAATGTTCGCTGCCGGACTGACGGTTCCGACACTTCCATCGTGAACACAGGCCTGATGATCTCTTTTTCTTCAGCTTGCTTTCTACCGCAAGAGTTCATACCGACTGATGCCAGACATATTGTCCCGGCCACAGCATACCGTATCATTTTTTTCATCATTTGCTCCTGTCAGCTAAATTGAGCGATTTTTGTCTTTCGTGCCACAGGCAGATCCGCCTACGGCGGAAATTGTAGTGCCGCACGGTGTGCGGCCAACGCGCTGGAGGATTTTGTTTATGATGTGACTGGTGGAACGTTCTTTGGTTAGCGGCGCGAGGACTATGCGGCCGCCATTTTCTTCGACGATTTCACTGCCGCTGATATAATGTCTCCAGTCCTCACCTTTTACGAGCACGTCCGGCATGATCTCTGCTATGAGACCTGCCGGCTCATCGTCATCAAAAATCACCACATAATCGACTGCTTCGAGAGCTGCCAGCACCTTGGCCCGGTCTGCCTGGGGAACAATGGGACGCTGGTTCCCCTTGTTCCTTTTGACCGAGGCGTCGGAATTCAGTCCTATCACCAGGGCGTCACCCTGACGCCTTGCAAAGGCCAGATAGTCCACATGGCCGGTGTGCAGAATATCAAAGCAGCCGTTAGTGAACACAAGGGTTTTTCGCTGAGCGCGGAGCCGCTTGCGTTCGGCCCGCATTGCGTCCAGGTCCAGTATCTTCAATTCATGCGCCTTCATATTCATCGGGAATGATTACCTCTGGGATTTTTCCTGCAGACCGTTACTGGTGACCAGCGCGTAGGCGTTATGGTTGTGGATGCTTTCCAGGTTTTCGCTGGCCACCTGGAACCAGGTAATGCGCGGGTCTTTTTTCAGCTTGCGCGCGATGGCGCGAGCCACGTCCTCGGCAAAGCGGGGCCGGGCATAAGCCTGTTCGGTGACGTACTTTTCATCCTCCCGCTTGAGCAGGGCAAACAATCCGGAACTGGCTTCCGCCTCCGCGATTGCGATCAATTCCTCAATCCACACAAGTTCCCGGCTCCGTATCTGGATGCTAATCCATGAACGCTGATTATGCGCCCCCTGCTTGCTGATTGCCTTGGAGCAGGGGCACAGCGTGGACACCGGAACCATGACTTCGACGATCAGGTCCAGGGGTTCCCGCCGCCGTTTCCGGCTGTAGGTTGCCAGAAACGCGCACTGGTAATTCATGAGCGACTTGGCCTGTGAAACTGGCGCGGACTTTTCCACGAAATAGGGAAAACGCATTTCCAGATGCGCCGTGGTGGAGTCAAACCGGCTGACCATGGCCTTGAGGATGACGCCGATGTTCAGCAGGGAAATCTTGCCCCGATGTTCATTGAGCAGTTCCAGGAACCGGGACATATGCGTTCCCTTGAAATGATGCGGCAGATCCACGTACATGCTGACATTGCCTACCGTGTGCTGAACCTTGTTTTCCCGATCCAGGACGTCAAGGGGATACTGGAGATTCTTTACGCCGGCCTTCTGGATCGGGACCTGCCGGAAATCGCGTCTGTTCTGGATGTCTTTCATGACGGAGATGTATTCTAGCTCCGGCGGCGGGAATCGCAATCAAAATGAGGAAAAAACAGTCCGGACTTTCCGCGATTACTCAGCGGCGCGGGTATTCTTCTCCCCCCGCCGGAATGTACAGACCCAGACGGGTCTGCAGGTTGCAGACATACACGGGCGATTTGCCCAGCGCGCCGCACAAGTCTCTGAATGGATATCCCGTTTGGGCTTTTTCATGGTCCGATCAGCGACGTTCCTGAATAGCGTGTTTCAAAGCGAGTTGGAAGTACGAGGTACGTCGTGGCAGGCTGACCGTTCACATAGCAAATGTTCGGATAGGCCTGAAACGCCGTGGGAAAACGATATTCACATCCGTAAAAGAACCGCGTGGGGCCCCGGACCTCCACCTGGGCGCCCCGTTCATACGTGAAATAGGCAGCGCCGCTATCGGCGGACGCCGCCGCTTTCGACTTGGCCGCCTCCTGCCGACGCTGAAGAGCCAGTGCCTGAGCCTTCTGTTCCCGGCGCTTCTGTTCTGCCCAGAGCCGCTTCAAGCCATTTTTTTCTTCGAATGAAATCCGCCGGATGAATTGCGGGTTTTGTCCGGCCGAAACCGTCACGCCGTCTTCGTCAATTTCTTCCACGAAAACCGGCTGATCACCCATGAGAAAAATATCCTGTTCCTGGACATTCCACCAGAATCCGCTATCCAGACGGACCAGCCAGGCCACGTGGCCGGGCCACGGCAACGGCCGGTCCTGTTCCAGGGCGACCATGACACCCTGCGGTCCCGTAAGAGTGACTTTGCCGGCCGGTGTATCCAAATAGGCGTTGAGGGATGAATTATACACACGGTTGGTTTTCGGCTCATAGGCCGTTACTCGGAAACGGCCCAGAGCCTCGCCTGGCCTGACAAAAGAGGTCCGGCCGTTGC
>JABMQG010000441.1 GCA_013203365.1 Planctomycetota bacterium
CCACAGCAGTGGGGGGGACCCGCAACGTGATGTCGCCATACAAGCTTAAACCGCTCTAACGCCAGGCATCCTGACCGTTAATCACCGTCGAAAGGGCGACTGTCTCAACGCACCCGATCAGTCGGCATATTCGCCGAACTCGCGCAGTGCGTCCCACATTGCCATTATGTTCTCCGGCGGCACTTCGGCCTGGATGTTGTGGACGGTGCTGAATACGAATCCGCCGCCGGGGGCAAGGGCCTCGATGTTGCGTCTGACGTTTTCGCGAACCTGTTGTGGCGTGCCGTTCGGCAATATGTTCTGTGTCTCGACTCCGCCGCCCCAGAAGGTGATCTCGCTGCCGAAGTCTTTCTTGAGCTGCCTGGGCTCCATGCCGGCGGCGCTGATGTGGACGGGATTGAGTATGTCGATCCCCATGTCTATGAACGCCGGCAGAAACGGCCGAACGTTCCCGCAGGAGTGCAGCATCACGTAGCCTTTCTCGCCGGCGGTTTTCTTCTCGGCCAGGGCAGACTTGATGAAGCCGATCAGGTCGGCCAGACGCGGGGCGATGAGTGCCCGGAAAGTGTCGGCGGAGATCAATTGGCTCTCCTGAGTCCCGTAGTCGTCGGTCTCGACTACTACGTCGACCAGGTCGCCGATTTCAGCCAGCGCCATGGCCCAGAACTGCTTCTTCAACTCCAGGAGACGGTCGAGGATCGTCTCGGCCGTTTTCGGGTCGGCCAGTAGATCGCAGAGGAAATTCTCCATCCCGCGGATCCGCTGGCCCATTTCGAACAGCCCGGCACACAGGCCCTTGCACATGACGATCTTGCCGGCGGCACGAAACTCCCCGGCCTTTGCGCGCAGACCATGAATGCGGCGCGGATCGGCGGCGATCGGCCAGCGATATCTCGCCAGGGCCTCGGCGTCGGCCACCATCCCGTCCAGCGGACTCTTGACCAGCGACCACCAGTAGCCCTGGTCCTTGGAGAGCCGTTGCACAAACCCCCACTCGTCGATGTGCTCGTAGTATTCGCCCTGGTCGGTCTTGTTTTCAAAGCCCCAGTTGTGGCTGGTAAGCGGAAACAGACCGCGGGTATCCACCTCAAGGCGCCCCAGCAGGGCCTCGCAGGGCGAGACGACCTGCTGAATGATGTCGGCCATGGCAACCGGCTCGGACTCGATGCCCAGATGCCGGCAGAGCCTCTCGTAGGCCGCGACGTGGATGGTGGTAACGTGCGAGCCGCCAAGGTCCAGAGGAACACGGTCAGGCTCGTTGTGCTCAAGAGCGGTAAGGATGCGGGTGCGACTGTCAACTTTCACGGAACGTCCTTTGCTTGAAATAATCCAACACAGTCAGTTGTCTATTCTAATAAGTCAAGACACACCAAAGGCATTCTATGCTATCGTTGCGATGAACGGGCAGGCCTTTTCGTCGCATTTTACGTCGTGGCCGGCTTGGTTGCCGGCCGGGCGGGGACCTGCCCGGTGTTGCAGAGGAAGGTGTTGAGGGGCAATGATCCTGTAACGGTCTGACTGCCAACGCACAAACCGCCCATGCGTATGCGCCAAGAGAAACGGCAGTGAGTAGTATTTCCCACTTTCGCAGGGGTTTTCGCGCGTGTTCGTAGTTCTGCCAGTATAGGCGCAGGGCATCGGCCTTCGTCGGCAACGGCTGGCGCCGTGAGGGTGGCATGGAGGCGGACTGCTGACTATAATAGCGTTGCATGTCTTGATATATGTACTCGGATGTGCGTGGATTTGCACTGCCGGCCGGGACATTGAGCCAGATATTCCACGTCATGGCGGCTGCGCCCACGATTACCAAGCCGGCCACGGCAGGCCAATAACGTCGAAGACCGCAGGCCAACACGACCATAAGGGGCATGCAGAACACAACGTAGCGTTCATGCACCCTGGTCGGCCAAATGTACGTGCTCCACAGCCATAACCCGGCGAAAATCACCACGGCAACCTTCGGCCGATTCCTGGCCCGACGCCAACAGAGCCAGCCAAGGCCGATCATTGCAGCTAGCACTAGCAGCCGGCCCCATGTGTCCTTGGTCAGCCCGGCCAGCGTCGCGCCGGTCTGAAGGGCGCCGAACTGCCGGTTGCCATCCAATTGCAGGGCATCCACGTACCAGACATTGAAGGCCTTCAGTGTGGTGTAGCCATACGTTTGAAAATTCTCGAAGTATGACTGCCGCAACCACGCCGCCCCGTCGGCGAGCGTCCACGGCAGCGTTATGACGGCCAGGCCGACAGCGGCGGCTGCCGAGCCTTTGGCCAACCGCCGGAGGAAAACACGTAGCGAAAGGCCTGGCCCGTCTCCCGGCACCATCATCGCAGCCAACAGGGCAATCGGCCCGATCAAGACGCCCTGGGGCTTCACCAGCATGGCCACGGCGGCACACAGCCCAGCGGCCGCCCATCGCTGGCGAACCATAAGCCAAATCGCCAGGATAATCGGGGCGAGCACCCACGCGTCGGTCTGTCCCCAGAAGCAAGAGTCCATTGCCAATGGCGGAAGCAGCCAGCATACCGCCCCGGCCAGCCAGCCGGCCCTGTTGCTTAAAAAAAGCTCGCACGCCAACATCGCCGCCCCAACAGCCAGCACAAGCTCCGCCGCGATCGACCCGAGCGA
>JABMQG010000442.1 GCA_013203365.1 Planctomycetota bacterium
ATGAGGCAGAGCAGCCGGCCGACCCGGCAATAGGGCTCGGTGGTCAGTGTGGCCGGCCCGGCCATGGCAAAGAGCAGCAGGGTCGGCGCCGGTTCGCCGTCATGCGGCGGCAGCATCGCGAACACGCTGCCGGTATCGGAGGGCCGAGGCGCATAGACAGCGCATTCCACGTCAGTCGTCTCTCCCTGTCGCGGAAGAACCAGGAATTAAGGCTTGTCGGAAAATGTTTTGAATCGCCACGCGGGCAGTGCCGGGCCGGGTGTAAGTACTTCTTCGACATAGGTCCCGGTGTGCTGGGTAGCCGGGGCTCCGCGCGTGCATTCATTCTGCTCAAGTCCTCGGTATGTCAATACATGATGCCATTGACCATCCGCCAGGCGGACATTGAGGCCAACCGGGTGATCCGCCCGCCAAATGGAACCGTGCGGCGGCTTGCCGAAATCGGCATTGCAATCCCGCGCCAGCAGGGGTTCAAGCAAATTACGCCGATCCTTTGAGAGCGGCCAAAGTAGAAGAGTCTCGCGCATCTCGATTGACGGTGAGCGACGACCGAGCGTATCCGTTGCCCGATCGGGATTGGCGGCAATATAGGGGGTTCCGTCAAGCCCTTGATTGATCGTCACCGGCGTGCCAGCCCTCACCTTCGGCGCGTGGATCACTTTCTCCCAAACGGCGCCGTTATCAGTCGAGCGCCACACCATGACCGCGTTTTCGTTGGGCCCCCGCTGTCCACCGCGAACGGCAAAGAGCAGGCTCCCGTCCCTGTCCCGGACCAGACTGGGCTCGTAGGATTTGTCCGCCTCCGTCACCGGCACGAAGGATGTCAGGCCCCAGCGTCCGTCGCGCCGCTGCCAGCGGGCAAGGCCACTGCCCGTCGGCCTGTCGCTGCCAACCGGTTTTCCCACGAGGCCTCCGAGCAAATCGGCGCCGTCGGCCAGACAATTTCCAAGCGGCATACTGGTGAACTGCCAGCCCGCCAGCAGTTTGTCGAATAGGATCCGCTCCGCATGCTCCACGATAAAATTGGTGCCATCATAGCGGTATTGCTGCAGCTCGACCGCGGAGTATTTGTCTTTGATCTGCCACTCGCCATGGACGACTATGTTTCCCGCAGCATCCACCGGAAACCCGATGATGTGCGACATGCCAAATCCGGTGCCCGCATGCGGATGAGGTGTGCCGTCGGAGAGGCAGGCGCCCAATGGTACGAAGCCGCCCGCCAGCGGGTAACGGCACATCAGAATCTGCTCACCGGTGCGCGGATGGGTTCCGACCTCGCTGCGGTTCAGGGGCACCATCACCTTGGGAGTGACGCTGTCCAGACGGTCCAGAATGACCAGATCGTTCCCCACCTCGGTGTCCACCGTGTTCACATGGCAGCGGCGAATGTTGAGGAGCAGCCCGATTTTCGTGGCGCTCAGCTGGAAGGCATGCGCAATCTGGTAGGCCCACTCTTCTTTGGCTGGTTGTGCCGCCACCGCATAAAAGGCGCGCGGTCGCCGGGTGACACTCAAACAGGCATTCTGTTGTTCAACTTTCATTGTGTCCTCACCCACCGCCGGTATGCCGAACAATACAACCGTGGCACACAGAGTTCCCACAATAGTTACCGGAAACTTCTTCAACTTCAACTCCCTCTCGATCCCGACAAGACCCCTCAAACAGCCCGAGGCAACACGATTAGATCGGATGTCAAACTTCGCCCTCTCATGTTCGAACCCCGTCCGCCATAGCCTTACTTGAACTGCCAGGTGTATAAGGCGCTTTGCCGCAGCGAGAATTGCACGCGGATCACCTTGCCGGCAAGCGCCGACAGATCGCTTGTTCCGCGCCACTTGACCACCTGATCGAAACCATCTTGGGCGATGGCCTCACAGTCTTCGGCGCCGAACCCCGCGAAGGGTTTGCCGTCAGGTTCCAGAAGGGCCACGCGGGTCTCCCCGCGGCTGGCATCGAGGTTCAGGTGCAGTTCCCGTCCGGCGAACTTGAGGGGCTTGGTAAGGAGCGTGCCGGCCACGGCCGCGCCCTGCCAGGCGACATAGCGATCGCGCGGCAGGGTGGCCAGACCGAAACCCGAGTAGCGGTTCGGGCTGTTGATTGGGGCTTTGTACCCATGGGTATAGCCGACTCCGAAGTAGTAGAAGCGGATTTCATCTCCGATGACCACCTGGTGATCGCCGGCGCTGTAGATCGAACCTGCCTCGAAACTGCCCGCCGGGCCGCAGGGGATAAACGGCTCGCGAACCGGCATCCGCTGCCACTTCACGCCGTCCGCGCTGTAGATCAAGTGGGGCTGGTTCTTGCCGTCATCCCCCCCCATGCCAAGGGCGGGGTTGCCGACCCCGGAGATGGTAAACATCCACAACAGCCCCAGGTAAAAACCGTCCTGCGGCCAGACGTGTAAGCCATAGTACTCGGCGCGCTTGAAATTGTTTATCTTGGCCCAGGCATCGTCCTCCGGGGTAGGATCCAGAACCGGGACGGCGGTCTTGAAGTGCACCCCGTCGTCGCTTTCCGCCATGGAATAGGACCGGCGCCTGTTCCTGATAAACCGGAGATAGGCGCGATAGCGGCCAGCTTGCTCATCAAAGAGTACGAAACTGGTGTCGCCGAAATCGCCGTTGAGCGCCTGTCGGCCACCGGCCACCACCGGCGCATTCGTCTGGGGAGTGAAGTTGACGCCGTCAGCCGAGAAGGCCACATAGAGGCCGTTTCGTTTATACGCATTGATCTTGTTTCGGGCGGTGGCCTCTTCTTCCGGACTGAATCCCAAGGCTTTAATATGGGAGTTGAACCATTCGGGCCCCACCCAGTAGTAGAGTTTGTACTTCTTGGCAGGGTCCTTTTCGTTCGGCGCCTTCACGATGGAAGCGCAGTTGGCATCGGTGTAGCCGGTTTGCAGGATGATGTTGTTGTCCTTACTACCCTTCCACTCCTGGAGACCGAGTTTCGGCTTGGTCCATCGGAGACCGTCCTTGGAAAAGGCAGTGCAGAGCAGGACGCCGGGAGAATGACCCTCGTACCACATCTGCCATTGCCCGGTCGTTGGATCGTGATGCACATCGCAGGAATAGAGTTGGACCAGGGTGCCCTCCCAGGGTTTGTCGGCCACCAGGACTGGGTTGGCCGGATGTTTGACCGGCCGTTGTTGCAGGATTTTCAGGTAGGTGCTTTCGGCAACCAAGCCCTGGGCGTTGAACCAGAACTGCCGTTTGCTGCCAATGTCGGTGACCTGATTGACGTTGTTGGTCAAATCCTCTCCTCTGGCTGTAATTGCGGAAAGCGTCGCGCCGAACGCCGCCATCATGCACACGAGTTTGATAAACATCTTGCCTGCCTTTTTGATGGGCCTTTGCCCTTCTCTGATCTCGCAGATATCGACATCTGCGTGACTTGACGATAAGCGTTCAATGAAAAGAAATGCTATACGATTCATATTGCCTCACTCCTCTAAAACTCTGCTACTATATGGGCTTTCAAGCAATGAATATACCATAGACGAAAGATGCAATCGCATGGATGAAATCTGCATGTGGCTGGAAAAGCTGCTGGGCTGGGTCGATCGGTGCGGTCCGCCGCCCATTCCGTATACAGGTTGGGTCAGGGCCGGGTACAGCAACGCTCCAAGACCACATATCGAAATCGTATGCCTCCTGGAGAGAGAGGTGCGCGACATTCGTCTCGGTTCCCGCCTCGTCAGTATTCCGGCGTTCCACCTGGCGCTGCAC
>JABMQG010000443.1 GCA_013203365.1 Planctomycetota bacterium
GCGGTCATGGACATCTCGCGGGCAATCTGAATCACCGCCTGGCCCGCCTGGTGACGCTGGTATATCTCCAGGTGCTTGGGGTCCGCAGGCGGCGAGGCCTCGCCGATGCCGGCCGCGGAGCATTTTCGCAACGCCGTCTGCATCTCGGCCAATTTCACGTCCGACTCAGTCACCACGTGTTCCAATTTGGCGAACCGCGTGTCGATCTGCCCGCAGATCTCCCGCGACAGTTCTTCCAGGCGGAGCATCAGTTCGCCGATATCCGCGCCCGCCTGCCGTTCCAGCCTGGCGTTATGCTTGCGGGCCTGAAGGCCAGTGCGGGTCTCCACGCCGGTCCGCCGGCTGCGACGGCGTGCGTTGTGCCACAATAGGCTGGCAATAATCACAACCAGGGCGATCAGCATTAGCGTCTGGTTATTGCCCAGGTCCAACGCCAGAATGTCACTTGCCGCCGGGCTCACTGTTTCTCTCCACCGCACAGCCGATACTGCTCCACAGCCGCCACCTGCACTTCCTTGATGGGCACGTTGTGGGCCTCCGCCGCGGATGCGCAATCGTCGAACTCCGCCATGACAGAGTACATTGTTCCGCCTCGGCCGGAAACCTTCACGCGAACAGGCCCGTAAGGTGTTTCGACCGTCGTGTGCCTGCGGGTCAGCTTGGATCGGCTGCACGTGTGCCGGCGAATGCCGATCGTGGTGGTTTGGCGAAAGAGAATCTCTTCCATGCGATCCGCGTCGGCCGGCGCACACAGCACACCCACCTGAATGCCCGGGCGGGACTTTTTCATGGTCACGCCGACGGCCCATGCGTCCTTCGCACCGGCCGCCAGGAGCATATTCAGCACCGCTCCTATCAGTTCGCCGGGCGTATCGTCGATGTTGGCCGCCAGCTCCACCACCGTGTCGGCCTGACCGTGCTCCGCCTGCACGCCGCAGAATACCCGCAGCATGTTCGCATGCTCGACGTCGTCCCGACCGCCGGCGCCGTAGCCGATCGCTTCAATGGTCATCGCCGGCAGCGGACCAAACGACTCGGCCAGTGTCGTCAGCACGGCCGCACCCGTGGGGGTGCACAATTCGCCTTGGGCCTTCGATGCCGCGATTTCGCCGTCTCGCATAAGCTCAGCCGTGGCCGGCGCGGGGATGGGCAGCGTGCCGTGGGCACACTCAACCGTCCCGGCGCCCAGTGGAATGGGTGAAGACACCACGCGGTTGATACCCAACAGCTCCAGCCCAACGGCGGCGCCCACAATGTCGATAATGCTGTCAACCGCCCCGATCTCGTGGAAGTGGATCTCGTCGACCCCAACACCGTGGACGCGAGATTCCGCCTCGGCCAGCCGGCGAAATATCCGCCGGGCTCGGTTGTCGGTACGTTCGCCAAGGCCGGCGCGGTCGAGCAGGTCGAATATGTCCGACAGGCCGCGCTTGTGCGGACCGCCATGATGGTCATGGGCCTCGACGGCAACGATGAACCTATTTCCCGACAACCCACCCCGCATGACGCGCTCGGCTGAAAGCCGATATCCGTGCAAATCGAGCTTGGCCAGTTCGGCCCGCAGTATTCCCAGGTCCAAGCCGGCATCCAGCAGGGCCGCGACGATCATATCGCCGCTGGCGCCACCGAAGCAGTCAAAGTACGCCGTACGCATGGTGACGAGTTTAGGCGCCAGGCCGGGCAAAAGCAAGCCTGCCAGGCAAATCAGCCACGCCGATGAATGTGTCTTTTAGGTTTACGCGGTTGCCGAACCGGAATATGATTCGTCGGTTTGTTCGACTGCCGGTATGCTGGCGATCGTCGGTTTACAGTTTCTCGGTGTTTGTTTTTTTGCAGCAGCAGAGGGCCCTATGCTTGAAGCGGTGATCTTCGATTTCGACGGCGTGATCGTCGATAGCGAGCCGTTGCACCTGGAATACTTCCGCCAGGTCATGCGTGCTCAGTACGGCGTGGAACTGACCAACCAGCAGTACTACGACGAGTACGTAGCCTATACCGACGCCGAGTGCTTCGCAAAGCTCGCCGAAAAGCACAGAATCCCTTGCTCAGACGACGATATCGCTCGGCTGATTGCGCAAAAGACAGCCCTCATGCGCAAGAAACTCGCCGAGTCGATCAAGCCCCTGCCAGGTGTGATTGAATTGATGCGATCGCTACGCGCTGCCGGGCTGGGCCTGGCCGTTTGTAGCTCGGCCTTGCGAGAGGAGATCGAAGCGTCGCTGAGCCTGCTTGGCGTGGCGGACCTGGTGCAGTTGATCGTCTCAGCCGACGATGTCCCCGCCGGCAAGCCCGATCCGGCCGGCTACAACCTAACTCGCAAAATGCTCGCCAAGACCCTTGGCTCCGACCTGCCGGCTGGCTCGTGCCTGGCGATCGAAGACTCACCCGGTGGCGTCTCAGCCGCCAAATCGGCCCACCTGGCCGTGCTGGCCGTCACCAACAGCGTCCCGGCCGATCGGCTGTCGCAAGCCGACCTCGTCGTCGAATCCCTGACCGCCGTGACGATCCATACACTGCGCAGACTAGTCGGTCCATAAAGCCGATCTTGTCCGAACCTTGGGAGCCGATTACCCGGCGATCAGCCCAGTTTGAAGGTAACGGCCGACACCGACAGCGGAGGCAACTTCGCCACGGCCCGCCCGCCGGAAATGGTCAGCTCCGTGA
>JABMQG010000444.1 GCA_013203365.1 Planctomycetota bacterium
AAGGTGCGTCTGAGCAGCTTTACCTTCCCGCGCATGAGTGACCATCCAATCCTCAAAGACATTGAACTGGCCGATCTTCGCCTGTGGCGAGACGATCGCGTTGTTTCGCGGCACGACTACCTCAAGCCCAGTCGCGGCCCATGCCTGGCCGTCATCGATGCCGGCGGCTCGATTGGTGTGGGCTGGTCGCCGCTTCTGGAAGTCTTCCACGGCAAGGGCAGCTACGTACTCAGCCAGGTCCTGCTGATTCAGAAGGCCTCTGTTGACCCCTGTGCCGCCAAGCTCCTAGCCAACACGCTTCAGTACGCTGACGGCCCGCTGTATCGCCAGGCCGCCTCCGTCGCGGTGGTCGCCAAGGGCAATTCGTCCCTGGCCATGCTTATGGATCGGCTCGGCGCAAAGACGGAAGCCGTCGATCCGGACAAGCTTGATGTAATCAGCAAGTACCAGTCCCTGATTGTGGACGGTTCATATCCGCTTAAGCCCGAGCAGGTCTCCCAAGTGATTGAGTTCGCCCGCGCCGGCGGCAACGTGGTGCTTCACGGCCTGACGCTCGAGACGGCGCCGGCCTGGGCCGAGGCCCTGGGCCATCGGCTCGAGCTGCGCGAAGTGAACGATTACTACAAGGGCCGGGCTATCCGGGATCGTTGGGACACGCTACTGCAGGGCCTGTCGATGCAGGATCTGTTTTGGCATCAGACTGCCGGCGGCGACGGCACGGGTTTCGATCTGCAGAACCGCCTGGCCGAGCTGGCCAAGTACGAGGTTGTCACAGACTCTCCCGGCGCCGTCAATTGCACCTATCCTTCCGTCTTCCTTTCGGTGCCCGTGGGAGATGGCAAGATTCTCTTTGACCAGACCAACTGGGACACCGCCGGTGACATGGTCGGCAATTTTGCCCGGCGTATCGCGTCGGTGCTGGTGACCAACCTCGGCGGCGACTTTACGCCCGTGGCGTTGGCTCGAAAGATCAACGGCCCCTTGGCTTACGTGCCGATTGACCTGTCCAAGTTCGCCAACCGCCCGATGGCCGACGAAATCGCCGACGACGGCGAAGGCGGCTGGAGCGACCAGGGCTCCCGCATTGATGGACGCGAATTCCCCACTGGTCGTGTAACGATCCAGGGCATACCCTTCTTCATTGGCGGGCCCAAGGAGGTCAAGCCAACCGAAAAGAGCGTCATCGTCCTCAACGGCGATCGGTTCAAGAAGCTCTGCCTCGAGGTCAAGGGCATCCCCATCGGCCTGAAGGCCGAGACGCTGGAGTTCCTGCACACCTGCGCATGGTGTTCCGAATCGACGCCGATCTTTAGCTACATCGTGAACTACGAGGGTGGCGACTTTGAGGAAATCCGCGTGGTGGGCGGCATCAACATCAACGACTGGTGGCTGCCGACCGGCGACCGCGAGTTCCTCAACGAAATGCCAGGCATCACCACTCGCGTTGGCCTGGTGGGCGAAAACCCCACCTTCGAGGCGGCGGGCTTATACCTGATGCAGTGGATCAACCCGCACCCCGAGCGGAAGATCACGACTATCGACCTCATCTATCGCTGCCATCCACAATCGCACGCAGCGCCGATCCTCCTGGGCGTTACCGCCGGCGTGAAGGCCGACGCCGACACGACTTGCCAGGGCGTCACCGGCGACGCCGCCAAGGCCAAGACTTTAACCGATCAGGCTGAGCAGTTGATGGCCAAGATGCAATACGATCAGGCCGAGGGATTGCTCAAGCAGGCCACCGCGGCTGATCCGAATTCCGGCAGGGCCTTCTTCATGCTCGGCCGCACGTACAGGCTCTCAAATAAGCTGCCCGAGGCCACCAAGGTCTACCGCCTGGCCGCGGGCTTGCTGCCCGAAAGCACCGAGGTGCTGAACGAGTTGGCCGAGATGCTCGAGACCCAGGGTAAAAAGATCCAGGCCTCGGCAGTTTATCGCCAGTCGCTACGAGTGAACTGGAACCAGCCGCCTGTGCTAAACGCGCTGGACCGGCTGAAATAGCAGTAGTGGGCCTTATTCGATGGCGCGAGCTTCATTGCATCTAGTGCAAACAGGATGCGCGCATTATGCTGCCGGCGAGGCAAGATAGAATAGATTCAGTCGACGGGTGTTCCGCCGCCGCTGAGCCTTGTCGTTAGCCAGAGAAGGAGAGGATAGTATGAAAAGAACAATGTCGGGATTAGTGGCGCTTCTGTTTATTCTCTCCACAGGCATATCCGCCCATGCGCAGGGGAGCGAGTTGGAGACGCTTAACGACGAGGTCATATCACTCTACAGACAAGGTCGCTATGATCGCGCTGTAGTGGTCGCAAAAAAGGCGTTACAGGTTGCCGAACAAGCGGTCGGCCCGGATCATCCCTCTGTGGCCACGAGCCTGAACAACCT
>JABMQG010000445.1 GCA_013203365.1 Planctomycetota bacterium
AAATCCTGCAAATCCTCAGCGTCAGCCTTTTCGAGAAAAGGCCTATTTTGCAGGCGTTTTCGCATCATTTGACCACAATGGAATATGGTGCGATTCATAACCAGTTGTCATTATTCAAATAATGACCGGACAGCCCATATCAGCCATGTAGGCAGGATACCCGCCGACGCGTTACAATACGCGCCCAAAGTCCGACAGACTCCTAGCTGGCCCTTGATCGCCCCTGCGTGCGAATTCCATGTCTCCTGTTGCCTCGGATGAAGTTCTACTGGTGTTTATAGGGTGGGTACCTTATGCAGCTATTTCCTTAGGGTTGCCGACTCAATTGTTGCACTTCGGTCACGCGGGTGGCCAACGCCGGTGCCTTCGCAAGAACCATTTGAAAAATGGAAAGGAGATTGAGTCGTCGGCTCGTGAGATCGTACCGCCGTCGCCCAAGGCAGCGGCGGGGCCGGGAGATTGGAAATGGATTCCATCTCAAGACCTTACTTCCAACTTGGCAGTCAATAAGTGTACGAAGGACTCTTGGAAAATGGAGTTTTCCCGCCTTCCGTCACTGCCCCTTTGATGACTAACACGTTCATTTGCAAGGCAGCGCATTAGTAAGCACAAGCGAGCCGTCACGCTGACAGCGGCGACGGTCGCAATCCGGATGCAAGCCTAGACCCTTCATCCGGACGAATGCGGGCCGACGGACTGGCACGCATTGCTGTGTGTCGTTCGCACGGATGCGATCGACTGGTACGGACACTTTTCCTCCCCGAGACCAGTGATTTCGGGGCGTGATGAGAAATCACGGAGGATTAAGAGATGTCGAGAATAAATACGAACATTGCTTCCATTCGGAGCATCAACAATCTTAACCATTCCAATGCGGATCTGCAGGTCCGTTTAGCTCGCTTGAGCAGCGGTCTGAGGATCAACGCGGCCAAAGATGATCCGGCCGGGTTGATAGCTAGTGAAACGCTGCGGGCCGAGATGGCTGGTATTGGCCAGGCCATCAACAACTCAGAGCGAGCCAGTTCAGTAATCGCTACTGCAGAAGGCGCCCTTAACGAGGTCAGCTCGCTGCTATTGGGCATCAAGTCGCTTGTAACCGCCTCGGCCAACGAAGGGGCGATTGCCCCAGAGGAGATCAAGGCCAACCAGCTTCAGATCGACTCGGCTATTGACAGCATCAATCGTATCGCTAACTCCACGGTCTTCGAAGGCGTCAAGCTGGTCGACGGCTCGCTGGACTTCACGACCTCTGGTGCGGATGCCGCGGACATAACCAATCTTCGGCTAAACCAGGTTCGTTTCGGCACGGCCAGTTCAATCAACGTCAACGTAAACGTTATCGACTCGGCCCAAGTGGGACAGTTGGAGTGGAGCGGTACTGCCCTCACCACTGACATTACACTGGAAATCGCGGGCTACAATGGCGTTGAGGTGTTTTCCTTCGCTAGCTCCACGAGCTTAGCCGGGATAGTCTCGGCCATCAACAAAGTCACGGACATTACCGGCATATCGGCCAGGACCAGCGCCACCATCACGCTGGGCGGCAACGAGGGCATCCTACTGGCCAGCACGGAATACGGCTCACAGAAATTCGTCAGTGTTAAAACAGAGTCCGGCACCTTCACCACGTACAAGCACGATGCGGCCGTGGCGGCTATTCTCGATGAAGGTGTCGACGCCACCGTATCGGTCAACGGCATCCAGGCTGTCTCCGAAGGACTGGACATTCAGGTCAACTCGCCGACCGTTTCGTTCGACGCCATCATGACGACGACGCTTAACGCAGGCGGTACGACCTCGTTCGCGATCACAGGCGGTGGGGCACAGTTCCAGCTCGGTCCGCAGGTGAATGCCCAGCAAATGGCTATTGTCGGCATCCAGTCGGTGGCCTCGCACAGGCTGGGTAATGCAGCCAGCGGCTACCTGCGAGACATCCGTACTGAGGGTACGGACAGCATCGTCGGCAAGAACTATCAAGATGCCGACAACATCGTCAACGCAGCCATTCAGCAGGTTGCCAAACTTCGCGGGCGTCTGGGCGCATTCCAGAAGAACACGCTTGACACCAACATCAATAGCTTGAACGTTGCATTAGAGAACGTCACAGCCAGCGAGTCGGCCATTCGCGACGCCGATTTCGCACGAGAAACTGCGGCGCTGACAAGAGGTCAAATTCTTGTCCAGGCGGGGACTAGCGTGCTATCCATAGCAAATGCTTCTCCGCAAAACGTGCTGGCGCTGCTGGGTTAGTCCGGGGAGGCCTGTTCCTAAAACGGGCCACTTTGGGTGCTGCCAGCTAAGAATAGGCCACGGACTTGGCTAGGAGTCCGTGGCCATCTTATTTAATGACCTTCGCTGTCCATGCCAGGCAGAAAACCGCGTGCCTTCCGGCCGACGGCCGGTTTTTGGATGAAGACCGGCAAACACCTATCAGTCTTGCTCCTGCAGATCGGCACGACTTTTCGTAGCCGTGATTCGTGGGGAATGTCACTTGCCGATGTCCCCTTTACATCGATCAATTCAATTCGTGACACACCCAAGGTGCATTGTGTTTGCACGGCATTTCGTTGATTTGTTGCTTGGGTTCTCATAGGTGTTCATGCCTCCTCAGAAACGTCAATCACGACTCAGATTGACGGCGCAGCCATCCTTGCCCTCGATATCATGCGACCCATTGCTTGCGGTGCATATTTTTCGAGCAGGTGGAACTTTCTAACAGGGAGCGGCTGATGGCAATAGAAAGATGCAAGAGCTGCGGCACGTTCGTGCCCGCCCACTACACAACCCGGGGCCTGTGTGACGAGTGCAAGTGGAACACGTGGATTCCTCCCGGTTATCAGAAAAGAGAGGAGTACGAGATGGATGTCATTTGGGGGCATGTTAACGCCACCCAGCGTCCGCCTTTGGGTGTAGAGTTCCTGGACCGCAGAGGTCCCTTACTGAGCGAACTGCTGCCCATGTGCAAATGCGCGCCTATCGTGAAACGAAGATACCTCTAGGATCGTCAGTTTATACGGAGGGCGTCACATGAGAATAAGCCGACCAGACCGATCGTCGACTCCACGGACGGGGATACCTCTGGAATCGGCATCTCTTACGGAGGGGCCTCATGATCCGGCTTGTCGACGGTCAAGGCTGAAAAAGGCGAGGCTGACAAATCGTCAGTTGACATGCCTGTCGCTCTACTACTTCGACGGCCTAAGTCAAAGTCAGATCGGCCAGCAGCTTGGCATTCATCAACGGGTTGTCTGCCAACATATTTGCTATGGCAGGAAGAAACTTGAAGCAGCCGGCATGGAACTGAAACGCGTTGAGATCGACTTTCGACCGACAATTGTGAGCATGGGCATACATGGGCTTGATCGCCTGAGTCCCGACGCCACTAGGGGATTATGGTGAGGCCGGCAAAGTCACATTCATCCCGAGAGCGCCAGGAATCTTCCCTGGACCATTCCCTCTCGCCTCCTCGGTCGCGTTCGGCGGCACACTCAAACCAAGTCGATCCCAGCGCAATGCCGACCGGACGCACCGAGGGTGCGGTGTCCGTAGAATATGTCGAACCGGCTACACTGACGCCGGCGCCGTACAATCCCCGGAACATCAGTGAGCAGGCCCTATTGCGACTTGCGGCCCTGCTCGATGCTCACGGGTTCGTTGATCCGGTGATTGCGCGACGTGAAGATCGGATGGTCCTGGGGGGGCATCAACGGCTCAAAGCCAATGCTATCCGCAGGAAGCCGGACGCACGCGTCCCATGCGTGTTTCTCGATGGATTGAGCGACGAACGCGCCAAGGCTTTGAACATCGCCTTGAACAACACCAGTGCCCAAGGGGAATACGACCCGCAAAAACTCGCTGAGTTACTACAGGAGCTGGATGCTGCCGACTTTGACCTAATGCAGTTTACCGGCTTTGACCAAGCCGAGATCTCAGGGCTGATAGGCCAACCGGACGGCGACCTGGCCGGCCTAGAGGAAGTGCAGATACCCGAATCATTTGAGGTGGTGGTCGAATGCGAGTCGGAGGGTCATCAACAGCAGCTATTCGAGCGGTTTCGCGGGGAAGGCTTGAGGTGCAGATTGTTGATCTTGTAGGTCGGAACTTAGATTTAAGAAAGGCTTTACCACCGTTTTCTGTAAGGCGCTGACGTGGCAATCATTGACGCAGTCGCTGAATGCCCTGTAAGGAATAGCTTTCGGGTACGTCAGGTGGCGGGCCTGTTCGACGTGCCCCTGGGCGAAAACTCAGTGGCATCTGAAAGGTTTTTGGTGGAGGTGCCTGACGGCTCCGAGCCATGGCAGATCGGAGCCATTGTCGGCCCCTCGGGCAGTGGAAAATCCACTGTCGCGCAAAAGGCTTATGGCGACGCCGTACACCGAGAGCAAGACTGGCCGGCCGACAAGGCGGTAATCGACGGCTTCGGCGATTTGCCGATCAAGACCATCACCCATGTCTTGACGGCTGTGGGTTTTTCCAGCCCACCGGCGTGGATCAACCCCTATTCTGTTTTAAGCAACGGCGAGAAGTTTCGCTGCAATTTGGCACGGGTCCTTCTCTCGCAGCAAGAGCTGGTTGTTTTCGACGAGTTCACAAGTGTAGTCGACCGAACGGTAGCTAAGATAGGTTCGGCCGCCGTCAGCAAGGCGGTGCGAAGCGGCCGTGTAGCAAAACGCTTCGTGGCAGTTTCCTGCCATTACGATATTCTTGAATGGCTCGAGCCCGATTGGGTCGTCGACATGGCAACATGCCAGCTGGCACGGGGGTGCCTTCGGCGACCGTCAATTGATATTAAAATCTTTCGATGCCGGCGTGAGGCTTGGCGACTGTTTGCGAAGCATCACTATTTGAGTGGGGGCCTGCACCCCTCGGTGCAGTGCTACTTGGCGAGTTTGGAAGGAAAGCCGGTCTGTTTCATCGCGGTTCTTCACATGGCGGGCCGACGCAATTATTTGCGAATCTCTCGGGTGGTGACCCTGCCCGACTATCAGGGCATTGGCATTGCTTCGCACGTGCTGGACGCTGTATGCGATCTACTCATCACTCAGGGCAAGCGCGTGGGCATTACTACCAGCCACCCGGCAATGATATCGCACCTGAAGCGATCCAGCCGATGGCGGGCGATCCGGTTCTGTCCTGCCGGTGTTGGCCGAAACACCAACCGGGCCTACGCTGCCAGCGAATCCACCGCCCGAGCCGTTGCCAGTTTCCGGTACGTTGGGAAAGGTGCGGATCTTGTTTGCAAGCAGGCCTGCCGGCTTTGACGAGGACGAATTGGTCTTTGCCATTGCCAAGGGAGATAAGACATATTCGCAAATCGCCGAGGCATTCGGTCTGGCCGAAAGCACCGTCGTGCAAATCGCCTCTGGACAGATTCGGCCAGACTTGCAGGCGAGAATCGAAGCGACGGCTCGGAATTTTCTCGCCGAAGCGAGGCGGCTTGGCAGCCGTGCGGCCAGGCACGCGATAGGCACGTTGGTGAAGTTAGCCAACGCTCAGGATAAGGACATATCTGCCGAGACGCGGCGAAAAGCAGCTGTAGATATTCTGAAGTATGCCTTTTTTGATTCATCCGACTCGACGGGGCAGGTTGACACTCGAAATGCCTATCCCGGGCTCAGTAGTGAGGATCTCGAGTTATTGGCAAAGATGAAAGACGGACCCGGCGAATAGTTTTTTGTCGTAGACCCACACACCCGCATTTGCCGGCACATTCTTAGGAATCATGAACAAGCCCGAGAATCCTCGAGAGTTATGGGCATTCATTGGCGCACATTTCGGCCTTTGGTTGCCACACAAGGTCTTTACTCCGGGCCACAGCACGCCGTTTCATTTCGTTGCCGACGGGTTCTTTCACCCCGGCAAGGACCTGGCCGCCTGGGCAAATCGTCGTGGCATCAAGACGTTGGCTGCTTCGATTCTGGCGGCGTTGGAATACCGATTCTCTGACAGGCCAGTCAAGGGTCGGGTGCTCGCTGGCAGTGAGGATCAAGCCAAGACGCTCTATCATTACTGGCAGCAATGGTGCTGGACACTGTTGCAGGATCGGCTCCGCGGCGAACCCGGTCAGTTGGTTACGCGTTTGGACAACGGCGATTTCGAGATTCTGGCCGCCTCGGCCAAGCGTGTCCGCGGGCCTGGCATACAACGGTTGTTTTGGGACGAAGTGGATGAAATCGACCCAGAGATCATGTCGGCTTCCGTCGGTACACTGACGACGTTAAACAACGTGCAGGCCCGGGTAGTGGCAACATCGACGTGGCATCACGCCCACGGCCCCATGGGCAAGTTGGTGGCCTCGGCTACGGAAAAGGGTTTCAGCCTC
>JABMQG010000040.1 GCA_013203365.1 Planctomycetota bacterium
CGGCGGGGCGAAGGAGGGACCATTCGTCTTCGCGTCCACCGCCTTCCGGCGGCCGAAGACCTCTGGCATCGCCTCCAGCACCTGACACTTCCATTCGGTAATCTGGTTCGGATGCACGCCGAACTGGCTTGCCAGCTCCGCTAGCGTCTTGTCTTCCCGCAACGCCGCCCGAACCACCCGGGCCTTGAACTCCGCCGTAAAACGCCTTCGCTTTCCTGCCATCTGATCGTCTCATTGGCCATACTCTACCCGGAGACGATTCCACCTTAAATCAGCGCCCATTTTGCGGGGACACGCTCTTAGTGGCGTGGATCTTATCGAAGTCGTATCCACAAGACACTTGTTCGTAACATGCTCGGCTAATCGCTTGCGTGCAGGGCCCCACTCAAATGTCGCAGGAAAAAGTATACAGGACAGTCTTTCCACGTCGCTTGCCGAAGTCGACTGATATTTAGTTGAAGCCATGACCCACTTCGAGCAAATCAGCCCGGCGTCTTGGCGGTACCCCATGGATCCGAGCGCCGCTCCCACCTTCGACGCCATGCTGCCGGTAAGCCCGATCACTGCAGCTTCGTCAGGGACTATCGCTTCCAGGATGGCTTTCTTCATGGCCTTGCGCGTGCTTTCGGGAAACCAGTCCCCCGAGTATCTCATCAGTTCAAGCCAGTCTGGCCAATCCACCTTCCCCGCGGCGGATGCATCCGTGTAACGCCGTGCGACGTATTCAGCCAACAATTTACAGTTCTCGAAGTCGCGTCTAACGCGTACTTCCTTAGACAGTTGCGTCAGTCCAGCCACGTCCAATGACTTCCACGCATCTGGAAAAGCACCCTCATCCGCAACTGCAGACGCCGTCACGAGGACACCGGCAAGAACCACCACGATTGCACTTCGATAGAAACAAATCTTCATGACAAATCACCCCTTTCGTTAATCCAGAGATACTGGCTTGACAGCATTTTCCAACCTACCATCCGATTCCGTTCCCCGAACGGACCACAGTCCGGCACACCGACCGCTAACCACAAAACAATTGCCCGAATCACAACTCACTATAAAAGCTCAAGTTAAGCCTAGCGATGGGAGAGTACGTCTTCATCTTGCCGCTTGAATCACTCCCTGTGAGCGCAAACTCCGCTCCTCTCAACCGCCAAGCGATGATTCAGTATAAAAAGGTTAAAGCTCCCCGCACAACATCTATTCTTTTCAAAACTAAAAAATCGGCTCAGCGATGTCAAGCATAATTTTGTCCTCAAATGGGAGTTTTTTTTGAGGGGGCTTTCCGCAGGGGAAAGGTTTCAGCGAGAACCATGTGCGCGATGATGAAGGGGAATAGATCTCGTTTCCCTAACTCGTTCCCGCACTGTGGCTTCCGCTGATCGGTGGGGACACGCCCATCATTCTGGACCTGTGGGACATCCCTAGCCCGCATTTCTCACCGGGTGAAGAGTTACGGTTTTGATTGCGGCGGATTGGCCGAAAGAGCGGTTGTGCGGTGCAGGTGATCGGCTGGTGGGCGACCGACGGTGGTTATGCGCATTCGGCCAACTACGCTGAACTGGAAGATCGCAAGATCGACGCGGTGATCCCACCGCAAAGCAAGAACACGAAGCCCGAGCGTATACCTGCGCGACGGTTCAAGTACGACGCAAAACACAAGGTTGTACGTTGCCAAGGAGGGAAGATGTTGCGGCCGTCATACCCATCAAACAACGGTACGGTTTACCTTGCCCGAACGAGCGATTGTAAGGCATGCCCGCTACGGGTGCGTTGCCGCCGTCGGCATCGTCACGGACCATTTTGATTGTAGATGAATACGAGTCGTTGATGCGTGCGCGACGTCGAAAGGCGCAAGGCTGGGACAAGCCAACCCGCCGAGCCTACAGTCGACATCGGTGGCGGGTCGAGGGCGTTCATGGTGAGGCAAAGACGCGATACGGGCTAGGACGCGCTGCGCGCCGAGGCCTGGTAAACATGGCGATTCAGTCGTATCTGACTGCAGCGGTGATGAACCTGAAGCGCCTAACGGCGCTTCAGTTGGGCATTCTTCGTCAGGTCTGCTCTGATGTCGGCGACTTGACATCTGCAGGCAACTGCCAGAACCCACTGACGCGTGTTATTGTCCAAAGTCGAAGCAGAATCAGAAAGGCCGCTTAGTCCCAGCCGCTAAGGGCTTTTTCAACAGCCCCACAGTCCCGGGTTTACCCGGGTTATCCCTACTCCCTAGCTATCGCAGGAGGGTTCGAAATGTCCGCATTCGGTGGCCGAGCAAAGAATGCTCTGTTGTAAAACCGTCGCATGGTGCGACTATATCTGTGAGAGCGCAGGCATGACAGCATGGGAAACGATTGTCCATGAGCATGGCCCGGCGGTTTGGCGAACGGCCTACCGTTTGCTTGGCAATCGCAGCGATGCCGACGAGTGCATGCAGGATGTTTTTATTGCTGCGGTAGTTGTATCACGCCGTGGGCCAGTTCATAACTGGCCCGCCCTGCTCAAAAAGCTGGCGGTCCTGCGTGGCGTCGATCACCTTCGCCGCCGCGCCCGTGATGTGCTGCGCAATGATAATGGGATCCGGCTTTCCGAAACCGTGAGCCGGGATGTTTCTCCGGATGTGGCTGCACAAGACGGCGAATTGGCGGAGCACCTTCGATGGGCGCTGGCCAAACTGTCCAGCCGGCAAGCCGAAGTTGCCTGCCTTCGCTATCTGAGCGAAATGACCTATGAGGAGATATCCCAAAAACTTCAGATAAGTGTGAGGCATGTTGGAGTAGTCCTTTCCCGGGCCCGGGAGAAGCTGCGTGAGTTGCTGAAGGAAAGAGGTGCCGACCATGGTTGAGAAAGAACGCCAGTCGGACATTGTGGATGACGCCTTTGAGACGCTGCTAGGGTCGCATCTTCCCGAAGGCCCCAGCTTGCAGGCCTTGGAGCAGACGCTCCAGGCCGTGCACCAGGCCCAACAGAAATCCAACAGGATTTCGCTAGTTGAAAGGATCAAGAACATGAACAAGCATATCAAGTATCCCATTGCCGCCGCGATTGCCCTTGCCGCCCTTGCCGGGGGGGCTTACCTGCTCTTGGGTCGCAGCGCCGGCATAGCTTTCGCAGATGTTCGACAAAAGATCGAGCAAGCGCAGACGATGACGTTTACGGCCATCGCTGAGATGAAGGGCATGAATAAGCCTATAGTACAAAAGACGTACTTCAAGTCTCCCGGGTTAATGCGGCTGGAGATCACGGTGGAGGGAAATGCCGCAACGGCCCCTGGCACCACTCAAACCGCAACGGCGTCAGCAGCCCAAAAGGTAGTAAGCATCTTCGACATCACTAACCAGAAGAGCGTCACTCTTTTTCCTGACCTTAAAATGGCAATGGTGTACGATTTCAAGACCGTTCTGGCCGAAACGCTCGCCAATGACCAGCGCCAAAACCTCCTGGAAGAGCTGAAAAAAATGCTTGTCGGAGAACATGAGGAACTGGGTGAGAAGACGATAGACGGCCAGAAGGCCAAGGGCTATCGGTGCAAGAATGACAAATATGAATTGATGACCAATGGAATGATGACCATGGATATATGGGCTAATGCATCAACCGGCAACATCATATTGGTTGAGATGGAGCTTCCTGAAGGAATGGGCAAGTTCACTATGACGGACTTCGTAATGGATCCAAAGTTCGACGATTCGCTGTTTGACACGAGGGTGCCTGAGGGCTACAGCACCGAGACTCAGACGTTGGATTTAAATTTTCAGGAGAGCGACTTGATCAAGGGCCTGAGCCTATTGGTTAAGTGCAGTGGCGACGTGTTCCCCAAGGGCTTAATGCTAACGCCGGGGCTTGACGAGCAGCTCAAGAAGGCAAAGATGTCAATTGAGGAACGCCATGAATGCTACATGTTCATGTCGAAGATAATACTTTTCCAGGTCCGAACGATTGAGTTCGTCTACGCCGGCGAGGGCGTCAAGCTGGGCGATAAGGCAACACCAATCCTGTGGTACAAAGTCAACAAGGATGCCAAGATGTACCGAGTCATCTACGGAGACCTGCACGCGGAGGATGCCGAGAAGGCTCCGAAACACTCGGGTAGTTGAGTTTGTCCGGCGAGACTGCGACGTCACTTCGTTCCGGCCCTTAGGGTTGCGGCGAAAGTGGACCATTTTGCTATGTCAGGCCACCTTGTCAACCCACGAGGCTTTGTCTGCGTCGGCCCCCCTTGCATCTGGTCCGTTTTGGCCGCAACTCAATGTCGCCATAAAAAAAACCACAGCTACCCTTCAACAATCGCCTCCGAAGGGCAGGTATCCACACAGACACCGCAGTCAATGCAGGCGCTCGGGTCGATCTTGTAGATCGGGTCGCCATCATGAATAGCTTCGGCAGGGCATGAATCCAGGCAACTGCCGCAGGCAATGCATTCGTCCGTAATCTTATAAGTCATCATACTCTCCTATCGACCACTTCTCGGCCCCCTCGGGCCGACACAAAAAAGCATTGTAGCCGGCCGTGGCATGGAATTTCAACAGTCAACCACCCCCCCCACCGTCGAATCCTCATTTTTTACGATGGCCTGCTGGCGTCACCGCCGGCTGCTGCATAGGATGCGTGTTATGGACAAATTGTTCCAGGACGTCGACGACTCAGCCGACCAGCCGGCCGACGTAGTGGGCGTGGCCGTTGCCGCAAACGTGTGGTCCGCCTACGACTACTCCTGGCCGGCCGATTGGCCCGAGCCGGAAAAGGGCTTGCGCGTTCGCGTGCCATTCGGGGCAGGCAATCGCCCCACCGGCGGGTTTATCGTTCGCGTCGGCGGCCGACAAACCGACCGGAAACTGAAGTTCGTCGCCGAGCGTGTGGACAGCCAGCCGCAACTGGACGCCGAGTTGTTCGCCCTGGCCGAGTGGATCGCCGGGTACTACCTGACACCCCTTGGCCTGGTGCTGCCGGCGATGGTACCCTCGGCCGTCGGTGCGACGGCACCGCGGACCGCGTCGGTTGCGTGGCTCAACAGCGAACCGGCCGACTGGCCCGGACAATTGGGCCAACGGCAGCGCCGCTTTCTGGACGAGCTGCTGGAGTCGCGCAAGCAGGGCGTCGAGCCGGTGGCAGTAGAACGGCTGTTGAGTCATAGCGGCGCCGCTCGCCAAACGCTCCAGCGACTGGTGCATCGTAAACTGGTGCGGATCGAGAGCCGTCCGGTGGTCTTGGCCGACCTTCAGGGCGAGGTTGAAGCCGATCCATTCGAGCTCAACGCCGATCAACAAGTCGCCGCCGAGTCCATCATAGGCAAGCTGGGCAAGGGGTTTTCGCCTGTTCTGCTATACGGCGTAACGGGCAGCGGAAAGACGGAAGTGTACATTCGCGCAATCCGCGCCGCCGTCGACGCGGGCGGCCAGGTAATACTCCTGACGCCGGAGATCGCACTGGCAACGCAAACCTTGCAGCGGCTCATTCATCGGCTGCCACGCGTGGCAGTACTTCATTCGGCCCTGACCGGCGCGCAGCGTGCGTTCTATTATCAGCAGATTCGCGACGGGCACGCCGCAGTCGTCATCGGACCGCGGTCGGCCGTCTTCGCGCCGGCGAGAAAACTGGCGATGATAATCGTCGACGAAGAGCATGAAGCCACCTACAAGCAGGACAACTCACCTCGCTACCACGGGCGCGACGTGGCGGTCAAACGAGCTGCTATTGGGGGCGTGCCGATCGTCCTGGGCTCGGCCACCCCCAGCCTCGAAAGCCACCTGAACGTCATGCGAGGCCGATACGAGCAACTCGTCTTACCGCGGCGAGTGAAGGGGCTGCCCATGCCGAAACTCAAACTCGTCCACCTGCGTAAGGACCTGGCGGGCACAAAATTGGAGCTGATCGGCCGAACGCTGACCTCGGCGATGGCGGCGGCACTCGACGCGGACCATCAGGTGATCCTGCTCATGAATCGGCGAGGCTACGCCAGCTACGTGTTCTGCCCGTCGTGCCAATGGCAGATGCAGTGCGACGACTGCTCCCGTGCGATGGTGTACCATCAGGCCACCCAACTGGCGATGTGTCATTACTGCCAGCGCACCGCCGGCCTGCCGACTTGCTGCCCCGCATGCGGAAAAAAACTGCTCCTGTTCGGAATGGGCATCCAGCGGATAGAGGACGAGCTCGGCCGAAAGTTCCCGCTGGCCAGGGTAGCGCGGATGGACAGCGACACGATGACCTCCTCGGGCCAGTTCGAGCGGGTGCTGGACGACTTTCGATCGGGCGAAATAGACATCCTGCTCGGCACGCAGATGGTGGCCAAGGGCCTGGACTTCCCGCGGGTGTCCCTGGTCGGCGTGGCCTCGGCCGACACCTCGCTGATGATCCCTGACTTTCGCAGCGCCGAGCGGACGTTTCAGCTCATCGTTCAAGTCGCCGGCCGGGCCGGTCGAACCCACAGCGGCGGGCAGGTGATCGTCCAGACCCTGCACCCGTCGGAGCCAGCGATTCAAAAGGCCCTCGACCACGACTACGACGGTTTCGCCGAGCTGGAATTGTCGCAACGGCAAGAGGTTAACCTGCCTCCCTACTGCCGGATGGTCCGCCTGCTGGTCCGCCACTCGTCCCAGCAGCGTTGCCAGCAGGCCGCCGAGCAGCTTGCCGTCCGGCTGCGACAACTTTTTAACGGCGACGGCGCCGTCAGCATCACAGGTGCAATGCCGGCCCCCATCGCCCGGATTCGCAAGCTCTTTCGCTGGCAAGTGTTGCTTACCAGCCCATCCGCCGGCACAATCCAGGCCCGCTTGGGGCCGGTGATGGACGACCTCTCCCGCGAGATCCCCGCCGAAGTCGTTGCCGACGTTGATCCGGTATGCCTGGCATAAGGCGAGCGGCCTATTTCGGCCAAGATTATTTCGTTGACAGCCGGTCTGGTCGTGGCATAATCGATTACCTTAACGGAGGGCCAGGCAGTTGGGGCATGCGGAGGCCAGCAGGGGCATGAGAGGCGAGGGACTTGCCTGGAGGCAGGTGCAGCAACGCGGCACGGATCGCCCAAACCCCCGGCACCGGCTAGCCGATGCCGGGTTTTTTTATGAGAAGCCACGCGAGGAGATCCGGGCTTGCCAGGGTGCAATCCCCACAACAGCAGCGAACGTCAGAAAAAGTCCTGACACCTTTCTCAACATCCAGACCACGACAGTCGTGGTCTGGAGTTTATCTGGGAAATCCCGGATAATGTCGCTGTTAGGCCCATGCGCACACAGGATAAGAACATGGCGACCAGTTTCCTTGGGAAGACATGCGATTGGGTTCGTCGGATACCGTTCCTGCTGCTTCAATTGCTGCGCAGAGTTGCTTTGTTCATTTTCCGCTGGATCATAGCCACACCTCCGAAGAAACCGAGATCTCACTTCAAAGCATGTGTCATTAAAGAGAGTGATTTCGAGGAAGAGAGGGCCTTCACAGCACGTAGAGCTGAGTGGAGAAGGTGCGGATTAAAAACAGTTGTAAGTTTTAAGTTATAAGAAAAAGGCGATTCCTAACGGAGATCGCCTTTTTCTTTATTAATTTACAATTTATAACTTACAACTTACAATTATCATGCTCGTTTGTTGAGCAAATAGATTCCGATTCCGATAAATATTATGTTGCCACTCCATGCGGCTATAAATGGCGGGAGTATTCCGGCTTTTCCGAGAGCGAGAGATATAGCTATTATCGCGTAGTAAAGAAGTCCTATCACTATGCTCGTCCCTATGCCTATCATTACTCCGCCTCGCATGGTCAGCAAAGCGAATGGCGCCGCCACCATGATGATGATCAGGCTTATAAATGGGAAAGCCAGCTTATAATGAAGATCCACCAGCAGATTTCTCGTTATCTTCACCCCGGAACCGCGGAAATTTGCTATGTAATTTCGCAGCTCCCTGTAGCTCATGAAATCCGACTTCCATTCTTTGCTGGCAAAGTCTCTCGGCTTTTCTTTCAGCGGTATTATCTTTTCATTATAGAATTCCGGAGGCCCCAGCAGCTTTCCCGCATTATTCACTTTGTATACTATGACTTTGTAAAATTTCCACTCCTTTCCCGTCCATAAGGCGCTTTTTGCCGTAGTCTTCAAGACAAGATTTTCGCCGATATCATGTTCATGGATTATGATGTTAGTCAGTTTCTTCTCTGCCGTATTATAGTTTCTGGCGAACACTATCCTGTTTCCCGTACCGTATATTGCGACATTTTTTATCGATCTAGCCTGGTTACCTCCGGACTTATGCTTTTCTAATTCCTCACGGCGAATTAATTGGGATATCTTGGATGTAAGAGGTATCACCCTGTCATTGACCATGAAAGTGAGTGTGCTGACCAAAAATCCCAGGACCAAAAGCGGCGTAAGTATGCGCCATAGGCTAAGACCGCTCGATTTCATGGCTATAATTTCATTATTTTTATTTAAATTGCTCAATATGTATATTGTGGAGAGC
>JABMQG010000446.1 GCA_013203365.1 Planctomycetota bacterium
GCGGGGAAGAGCACGCTGCTGAAGCTGCTGTCTCGCATTACCGTCCCAACCAACGGCCGGGCCGAAATCTGCGGCCGAGTGGGCTCGCTGCTGGAGGTCGGTACCGGCTTCCACACCGAACTCACCGGCCGAGAGAACATCTACCTCAACGGCGCGATACTCGGAATGAAACGGGCCGAGATCAACCGCAAGTTCGACGAGATCGTCGAGTTCGCCGGCGTTGCCAAGTTCCTCGATACACCCGTCAAACGCTACTCCAGCGGCATGTACGTCCGCCTGGCGTTTGCCGTCGCGGCACACATGGAGACGGAAATCCTGCTGGTCGATGAGGTCTTGGCCGTCGGAGACGCCGAGTTCCAGAAGAAGTGCCTCGGAAAAATGGATGACGTGGCCAAGATGGGCCGAACCGTCGTCTTCGTCAGCCATAATATGTCAACGATCAAAAAGTTCTGCCCCAGAACGCTCCTGCTGAACGACGGCCGGCTTGTGGACGATGGGCCCACGGGCCGGGTCATCGAGACATATCTCAACTCGGTCGTGAACAAGATGTACGGCTTCTCCGACTTGGCTGAGCACACTGGCCGAGTGCAGGGAATGAAGCCGTTGATTCGCGCAGTTGGCCTGTGCGATCCGCAACACCCCGGCCAATACCGCGCCACCGCCCGGACGGGTGAAGACCTGGTCTTCGAAATCCACTACGACTTAGGACCTGAAGTGGCCGACCTCGCCGAGATCGCAATCTCCGCCACGGGCGATCGGGTCCTAACCGTCGGCTCGCACCACAAACTCGGCTTCGAGTTGAAACTTGGCGGTATGGGGGTCCTGCGATGCCGGCTGCCGGAGGTCAAACTGGTCGAGGGGGAGTACACCGTCACGGTTGTGTTCAGCACCCGCGGCGCCCCCGCGCGACACCTTGACTGGGTGTGCGATGCGATATTCTTCCGAGTTGATTTCGACGATTACTTCGGCTCAGGGATAGGGCCGGTTCCCGGCTATGGCTGCATGGTCCAGCCGTCGGAGTGGCAGGTCATTCCAGAGTAGGCAAAACGCGAGCTGCCCATGGGTCAATCAGATGCCGGAATCAGTGTTATCATCCCGACGTTCAATCGCGCCAATCTGCTCCGACGCGCCTTGGCGTCGGTCCGCTCTCAGACAAGGGCCGCCGATGAGGTGATCGTCGTCGACGACGGCTCAACGGACCGGACCGAGGCCGTCGTCGCTGAATTCGCCGATCTGCCGATTCGCTACAAACGCCAGGAAAACGCCGGACCCGCCTCGGCTCGCAACCGCGGGTTCGCCATGGCGAGCCGTCGATACGTCGCCCTGCTCGATTCCGACGACGAATGGCTGCCTACCAAACTCGCCCGCCAGCAGCAGGTGCTGGATGCCCACCCGGATGTGGGATTGTGTTTCTGCGACGCCGGCTGGACACTCAACGGACAGGTTGAGGGACAGGCGATGAATTGGGGACCAAGACGCCGATCCTTTGGGTCGGCCCTGGGAATCAGGCCAGGCTGGTCGGGACGGATCTGCGGGTCCAAATACAGGTTCGCACACTACCAGATCGGCATAATCGCCAATCCGTCCACGGTGTTGGCCAGGGCGGAAGTCTTTGAACAAGCCGGCGGATTCCGCATCGATCTGAAGGTGGCGGAAGACTACGAAATGTGGCTGCGGGCGTCGAGGTTCTGCGACTACTACTACATCGACGAACCCCTCTGCTGGGTGCACGCGCAAAGTTCGTCGCTGACCAGCAAGGACCAACTGCAAGGGCTCTTCCGCAGGAATTACCGCGCCATCTGGCAGGCCGCCCTTGCCGAGGAAGCCGACCAGCATGTTCGCCGGCAGCTTGCCCGCAACATGCAAGTCAGTTGGGAGACCGACATACAGGCCTGCCTGGAACAGCACGACCGGCGAAAGGCCTCTCTCGCATTGGCCGAGGCACGGTCGGCCGGCTGGGCGCCTACCGCCCAAACAGGCCGACTGATCCGCCTTGCCGAGCGGTTCGGACCGCTCCTGGCGGTGACCGCACACAAGGTCATGACTTTGGCCCGCCTCTGTTGACCTGCAAGGCTGCGCCAAATCGTTAACCGCACTATTACCCCGCGCCGGTGAGCCGTTCGTAGCCCGAGTAGACGTTCAGCCTGCCGCCCCGCATGAAGCCCACCA
>JABMQG010000447.1 GCA_013203365.1 Planctomycetota bacterium
GACTATGACGCCCTCGAAGACGCCGCCGAGTCCGCTTGGCGACAATCAGCCTGTAACCCCGACACCATCAAATCTGTCTGCCGGGCCTACTACACCAATATGCACTAACTTAGTGCGCAACGTATAACACGCCTGTGTTGAGACACGCAATACGCTCGTAACCCGTAGCGGCGCAAGTAATCGTCTCAACGATTGTGAAAATAGTTTTGGGGAAGGTTGCCCGCCCCGGCGGTGTTCGCTACGAATGAGGCATGGGCTGCGTGAGCCGCCGGGCGTGAGGTTTTAAGTTTTAGTTGCGAGGTCAGGCGGATATCCAGATGGGGGAACTCCAAGCCATGTTTTTGTCGCGTTGGTAGAGGCGGAGGGTGTAGAAGTGCTCGCCGGGTGTGAGGGTTAACTTGTGGCCGGCGGTTATGCGGGTGACTTTCCTGCCGGCGGCGGGTTTGAAGACGTGGACGACGTCGCCGTCGCGGAGAAGCTCAATTTTGGCCAGGGGTGCGGCGGCTCGGCAGCGGATGCGGAAGTTGACGGCTGGGGCGGGGTGAGACTTTTTGGTTTTATTGCGCCCGGCGGCGTCGCCTTGCTGGAAGGGCGAGGGAAGCGGGGGGCTGACGCGGAAACTCTCGCCCATGAAGTGATCGTCGGCCCAGAAGGCCAACTCTATCCTGTCGCTGGCGGCGAAGCATCTTCGGGCGCGGAGTGCGGCTAGGATGTCGGCGCGTGTGTTGGCCTTTGCCCAAACGCCGGTGAAGGCGGCGCCGGTGGACAGGTGGTCGCTGCCGGCGACGACGCCTAGTTTAAGACCGGCCTTCCATGCGGCCAGTAGTGTGGACTCGCTTAGGAGGGTGTGGCCTTGCTTTGCCCAGGTGGTTGGCGGGGATGGTGCTTCGGGTGCTTCGAAGCTGCCGCGGTAGGGCTGGTAGAGTTCGGCGGCTGGTGCGAGCACGTCGTCGTGGCCCGTCCAACAGTAGGCGGCGTCGGGGTCGGCGGTGTGATGCGGGATGACGACGGTGTCGGCTGGGCGGAGTTGGTCGAGCAGGGCGCGGCGGCTCGGTTTGGTTTTGGGGACGGACAAGGCGTTGGCCTGGCTGAGGATTACCATGTGGCCGTCGGAATCGGGAAGGCTGACTTCGGCGGCGCAGAAGGCGGTGAAGAAGCCGGGCAGGTTGTGTGCGTTGGCCAGGTGGTGGACGTCGCAGCGGGCGTCGGGTGTGCGAAGGACCTGGTAATGGTCGGTGAGTGCGAAGAAATCGAGTTCGGCAGCCGCGATGGCGTAGCGGTAGGCGTCTTGCGGGGTACCTTCGATCCACCATCGGCAGGGGGAGAGGTTGCTGTGGCGGTGCAGGTCGCCCCAGAGCAGTTGGGGCGAGTCGTGCCAGCCGTTGATGGAAACCCTGGCGGTCGGGGCGGCGTCGGTGAATTCGGCGATGGGCATTGGGGAAAATATCTTGGTCTTCGGCCAGCCGGAATCGCCGGCTGGGGCGATGCGGACAACGTGGGCGCGATAGTGTGTCGGGCGGCGCTGGGCGTAGGCGGCCAGGAGTGCGCCGTCGGGCGCGGCGGCAAGTGCCGCTGGTGGGCAGTTTATGCCTGAGCCGTCGGGGAGGATTTTTGGTGGCAGCCAACGGCCGTTTTGGTAGCGGGTTATTGCCTGGACGAATCCGCTTTGGGCGCGGTCGGCGTCGATTGAATCGAGTTGTTGGTAGGCGAGCCAGAGACCGCCTTGGTTGTCGCGGCCGAGTTGGGGGCGGGTTCGGACAGACAGTGGATAGGCTGCATCGACAGTATGGTTGATGTCGCCGGCAAGTGGTGCGCAGCCTGCGGGGCCGATGATAACGCCGTGGAGGTCTCGTCGGGCCTGGAGGTAGTTGCCGGCGAGCATTTCGATGCGGGAGCGGCGTTCGACGCGGTTTCGTCGGCCCCAGGCGGCTTGTGCCTGCTCGTAGACGACGAGGCTGTTTTCGGCGTCGAGCGCTAGGCATGCGGGGTTTGCTAGCAGGGTATTGGCCTGAGCGACGATGGCCTGGGGTTCGCGTCGCGCCTGGCGGGTGTGGGTATCGAGCTCTCGCATGTATATACCGTAGACACCGTCGATTTTTGCGTCCCACACGATGCGGACGGCCTCGCCGAAGCGGCAGACGGCGGGGGCAAAGCACCAGCCGTCGCCGTCGCTGATGCGTTGCGGCAGTGCCCACTGGCCACCTCTGAACCAGGTTATGAAGACCTGGTGGCGGCCGAGGGAATTGCTGGTGAAGGCGCACCAGATGCGGCCGGTGTCGTCGCGAGCGAGTGCGGGCGAAAGCGCGCTGCCGAATTGGGGCGAGATGGGAGAGGGGCGGGTCCATTGGCCTGGTGCCATCCGGCGGGCAAACCAGAGCTTGGCGCCGTCGGGGTCGAGTTGGTTCCACACTGCGGTGAGCCGGCCGGCTTCATCGGGAGCGAGGCAGACGTCGAGTATGGCTGTGGTTGCGGTGACAAGCGTGTCTTCATCGGAGCTGGCCTTCGGGCCGAGTCTGGCCGGCAGGGCGATGACGCGGAGTTGAGAGCCGGTGGTATCGGCGGTAACGGCGGCCAGGAAGACCTGGTCGGAGCCATCAGAGCCGAGTGCGAATCGGCGGGCGTTGAGGCCGTATAGTAAGGAGTATTCCTTCATTAATGTACAGCACGCTTTCTTTGGCGTAAGCCCGCGGCCGGCAGAGATGGTCGGCGGCTCGGCGGGAGGGCCTATTCTCGCCAGCGTGGCGTTGAAAGCAAGGGTTAGTTGGGAAGACAGCGGGGTTTGCGGGGTGGTGTTTGGCGCGGACAAGTGTGGGCCGGCAAAGGCGTTCGGGTTAGTTGCCGGTTATAGTTAGGGATTCAGGAGGAGATTGCATGAGTTGAGTTGGCAAGAGATTAATTTTTTTTTGATTGGTACTTGACGAGTTGATCCGTCTCTGATATCCTATGGTTCGCGAGGGGTTGTGGACCCAGCCCATAGCTTAGGGTTGCCGGCTGTAACCCGCGGGTTGGGCACATCTGTTAATTTTGGAGTGCAATGGATTGCCTGTGTAGCCTGTCGGCCAGAGCGGCTGATCAGGGCGCTTGCCTGTCATGTCGATAATGAGTGCCATTGGTGTAGGCGTTTTGCGTTGACGCGGATGGTTTTTGTTTTTCTCCCTGTGCGTTAGCCGTTGGAATCGTTGGCTGGTACGGCTGAGGCGGAAAGGGGTTGTAGATGAAGCTTTGCATAAGGATCAGCAAGAGCGAGCACGGCGGGTTTGTTGCATGTTGCCCATCGTTGCCCGGGTGTGTGACTCGCGGTAAGACCAAGGAACAGGCGCGCGAAAACATTGGCGAGGCCATAAAGGGCTATCTTGCCAGTGTGGGTGATTTTGTTCCTGAGAACATAGCCAACGAGGTGATCTTGGAAGTATAGTTCCTCGCGCACAATGGTTTTCTAAGGAGGCAACGGGAAGGTTGTCTCCTTTTTTTTGTTGGTGTGCCGGGCATGGCACGGTGACTTGTAATATAAATTTACATAAGACCGCTTAGTTTCGCGCCAGGGAAAAAACTCGCGCACTATGCCCCTGGGATAGATTGTTTCACAGCAATAGCTCATGGATGGGCTGGACTACGACATCGCCCAGATCGCCCCCGGTCTTCACAACGCCCTTGAAGAACTCCACGGTGGCCGAGCCAATGTCCCTCAGGGGCTCTTTGCTGACCTGGATGGTCTGGCGGCTTTCCCAAGTGCCGGTCACGTGCAACTGCGAGAGGCGGCGAGTGAACGGCACCAGCAGTTTCAGGAAGGGAACATTCACCAACTCATCAATGTCGTCTAGAATTGCGGCCACGACGTGCACGTCCAGTTCGCGCGTTGCGAGGTTCACGCTGCCGCCTGGAATGGGCCTGACGGCTGCCAGGGGCGTGGCTAGTCTTCCCCCCACGATCGTTAGGTTTTGTCCGGCATTGTCGAACTCCAGGTCCAGGTCGGTGTCTGCTGCCGCCTCCGGCCGAGCGCGTACCGCCGCTACCAAAGCTTCCACCAGGGGCACGCCGCCCATCCGGCTCTGGCGAACGTGGAGCACCCCGCTGCCGTTAATTCCCTCTAGGGTAAGCTCCTGTCCCGAAAACCTGTAAGCGAAATCCATCTTACCTGCTACGTCGGCCTCCTCGTGGCCCATCACCTGCGCCACGGTGGACAACTCCAGGTCGGCCAGCAGCAGCCTGCCTCGTAAGGACATCGGTTTATCGGTGGGCAAGTCCAGACGCAGCAGGCCCTGTCCGCTGCCACCCAAGAAAGAGCCGCGAATCCCGCCCACATCCACGCTACGGCCGAAGGCAAGGACCGAGCATCGGAAGTCCTTTACAGCGGTCCCGTGCGAGTTGTGCACGTTCCAGCCGAAAAGACGGCCATTGCCCTTGATTTGGAGTGGATTGGCTTTGCCCAGCCCACTCAGGTGACCGTCGAACTCGTAGTCTCCGGCGAGATCCCATCCGGCGTGCAGGTTGAGACTCGCCGCGGCCGTGCCTTTGCCGCAGATGCGCAGCGTCTCAATCTGGTCGCTTTCCACCGTGAACAGGCCACTGACGGACGTGCTTCGAACCCCGGTGGGATTCGGGAAACCTGGCAGATGCGCAAGGTCCATGTCGCGGACCTGGACCTCACCAACATACTTCAACAGCCGTTCCGGCATCATCAGCCGCAGATCAGCGGAGAACTGTCCACCCGCTGCCCTGCCGGCCAAGCGGACCGAGGCCGGAATACCCGGCGCGATCTGCAAGCTGCCGGTAACGTCGGTGACGATCTCGCCCTTGTCGTTGCGAGCAAGCCCGTCCTTCACGCCCACCTTCATCGTCAGGGATTCCAACGGCATTCGCAAGTTCTTTAGCGACAAGTCTACCGACACGTCAGCTGTTGCCTGGAACGGTTGCCCAGGCCACTGGACAAACGTCTGCCCCTGGGCCTTCGCCGTGAGCAACCCTGCCTCCCGGCCTGCAAGAGTGCCCTCCAGGCTCACTCGAGTGAGTGGTCGAGGCCCGTCCCCGTCGCCCCACGGCATCAAGCTCGCCAGGTCCAGGTCCCGGCAGGAGAATTGCCACTGGTGCGTCAGGACCCCTTGCTGGTCACGACTAAGCCGCCCTTGGACATGCACGTCCCCGCCGCGAGTCCCGATGACGGCGTTCTCGACAACCAGATCGCCATCGCGCGTAGCAATCGTCGCATGCCTGAGGCTCGCAAGGCTGTGGTCTTCTTCACTCCAGGCCCAGTTCGTCAGGCTGCCGCCAATCCGCATTTCCTTGCCTCTACCCAGGCCGGAGAAGTCCAGGTCGTATGTGCCCGTCAACCGTTGCCGTGAGCCCCCGATCATCGCCGAGACCCCGCCGCTGGCGCGCAGGCGACCGGTTCGGCCGGCAGCGCCTGAAAGGTCGGTCTTCAGGTTAACCTGACCTGCGGGCAGACCAGCGGACAGCCCTATCGCCTTGCACAAGACGTCGGTTTGAACATCTTTCAGGACCATGGCGAGGGCGAACTCGATTGGATTCCCCGGCCAGTGCTCAGGAAAGACGACATGCCCCGAGGCGGCCATTGTCCCATCCATCGTACTGGCCGAGACGCTCTTGATCGTTATTTTCCGCCCCTTGAGTTGCAGTGACGCCTCAAGGTTGGTGGTCAGACACCCGTTGGTTGATGCCTCCCAGCCTTGGAGGGTGACCTGCCCTTGCGGCTCCAACACGCCGGCCTGATCCGGAACCCACCGGACGTCAAAAGAGAACGGGCCGTGGACCATCTGCACCGGCCCTGACTGCACATCCGCGCGGACATCGCCCCGACCCCGCACCCGGAGCGGTTGCCGGGATCCTCCCTTAACGGCGAACTCACCGTTGATCTTCCCTTTCCGGACGCCACAAAAAAGCTCCAGCGCATCCGCAAAGACGGCCGGATCGAGGTTTTCAACTGCGGCGTTCCCCTCGTACGCAATGATTCCTTCACCCCAATCCAATACGCCCTCGCCCTCAGCCCGCCCGCCAAGCGACCGACACGATACGCCGGTGAGCCGCAAACGCCCGTTCTGCAGGTTCAAGTCGGTGGCTAGGCCCTCGACCATGATGCCCTTGGGCAGCGTCAGCGAGCCGTCGCTGATGCGCCCGTCGGCCGCAATCTGGTAGGATTGGGGCTTCTGCACGGTGCCGTGGACATCCAGCCTGCCGGCGATATGCCCCTGCGCATACTCCACTGGCAGTGAGGGTACGAGCACCTGGCGGACGAATCTGAACTGCGGCGGCGTAATTGCCCGATCCACGCGAGTTTCGGCTTGGAATCGGCCGCTGCCGGGCTCCAGCCAGCCCCGGAGGACGAGGCGGTTCTGGTACGGCGGCAGGGTCTCGACGAGCAGTGCATAACGGCCATCTCGATAGTCCACCGCAACCCGCATCGCCTCCAGGTTCACCCCTTCATGTCCACGGCTGCCGCTGATGACCAGCGAGTGCACGCGGATACGGTGCGGGATGGCATCGGGGGAAACGGGCTCGGCGAAGTCTGTCGGCCTATGCACCGTAGGCGACTCGTAGACATGCACATGCAGTTGATCGATCTCCAGATCCTCAACGGCGGGATTAAGTCCCGGCCAATGGCGCAGGCGCACCCGCAGTGTTTCGGCTGCCAGCCATTGTTGCCCATCGGCGTCCTCGACGCGCACTTCGATCAGGTCAATCGGGCCGAAGTAGCTGAAGCGAATCTCCCGGATCGTGACCGAACCGCCCCAGACCCCAGCAAGTGCTTCGCTCACCTGCTCCCGGATGTACGAGGGAATAATCCACTCGCCGGCGACCCACGCCATCAGGAGGCACAGGGCGGAGATGAGGATCAGCGCCCATGCCACCCGCCTGGTCCAGTTTCGCATTCGATTGCCCATGGGGTCATTCCGGCTTGGGGGCCTTCTCTCCCGGCGTGGCCGGTTGCTGGCTGACAGCAGCGGTATTCTCGGGGGACCTGGGTGGGGCGATGTTGTCGCGCATGCCGGGTCCGGCCCCCATGATCCAGCGACTCACGTGGTCAGAGAACCCGTATGTCGGACCCGAGGAGCAGAAAAACGTCCCGTCGTCCTGGCGATACGCGACAAAGCCGACGCTGCACGCGCCGGTCTGCGTGATCGACTTGTAGGCGGGAACTTCCGGCGTTCCCACCAATCCGCCCACCGTGGGGACTTGGCTGGCAGGGATGCCAAAGATGTAATCATTGCGGTCTGTTCCCACCGCTCCGACCCGCAGCTCCAAGACGTAATGAGCATCCTCTCGCTTGGCCACGAGATTGACGCCCGACCGCCGCGCGAATGCGCGAACCTCCGCGACGACGAAAGTCTTGTCCACGCGATCTATCAGTGAGTCATCGACAAAGACCTTTCGTTCCTCCAGGAACTCAAAGTCCAGTTGCGCCACTGCCTGCTGTACCGCGGCAGCCACCAGCAACTGCTCGGTCGCCGTCCGCGACGTGTCCGAAGTCCGTAGCGTTCCGCAGCCGACCGCGCACGTGAGCCCGACATACGCAATAGTCACGAACATCCTGATCGATCGTGTATTCATGAATCTTCTCCAGCAGGTATGTCACGTTAAGGCCCACTCCGACGTATCCGAACCGTCTGTCGCTGCCTAAATCCCCTGCCGTATACCAGCGGTTGTAGTAGCCCATCTGAATTTTCAGAGTTTTCAAGGCCGGGGCAGCGCTCTTGGCGATGTTACCCAACTTGAAGGACATAAGATACTCTTGGCCTGAATAGTTAAAGGAGGACAATGGCCGTCGAGAAGTAGTAGATGACCGGCCTGGGCGCGCGTTGTATGCTGCTTCGCCATCCGGCCATCGTAGTGATCGGCGGGTGGCCGTGCAATGCCCAGCCGGTTGTGCGGCTGGCACTACGGCGCGGAAGCTGTACGCATCGGCGTGACCAGATGTCTGTTTTAGTCATTTGGTCATTTTTTCCTTCCAAAAGGCGGTCTTGGGTCGTAGAATTGACTGGATGACCTAAATGGTCATGCAGTCAGGAGCCAAGCTATGGATAACGACATGAGGGTCAAGATACTGGATGTAGCGAGCCGGCTGTTCTTGCTTTACGGCTACAAGAACACTACGGTTAACCAAATCGCTGTGGAGGTTGGTATTGCTAAGGGCAGTGTTTACATGTACTTCGACAGCAAGGCCGACATATTCGGCGTAGCGAGTGAGCGGGTGTGCAGGGAGGTGCTATCCGCGATGGCCGGCGCCGCCGCCAGCGACAAGCCTGTGGAGGAAAAGCTTTATAGGATGTCGCTTGAAGCAACCTTGTATATTTGGGACTTCTGCCACCAGGCCCCCCATTCCCCCGAGCTTTGGAGCGAGGTGCTTGCAGCGGCGGCCAAGTATGCCGTTCCGGCGTACGAAGAATCGCGAAAGCTGTTCGCTAAGGTCATTGCTGAAGGACAGCAAAGCGGGCTATTCGGGAGGGATTGGGACTCGGACACTGCTGCCCGGCTGCTTCAGGTTGCGATGCAAGGGTTCGATCCGCCGTACATGCTCGTGGAGAGCCGTCAACAGATCGAGACGGAGCTGCCGATGCTGGTGGAGTTGTTCATTAGAGGTTTGAAGGCACAAGACGGCGCAAAGTAAGTGAGAATTGGAAATGCCCATGGAATCGAATGTCAGGAAATCTTCGATCATCAAGTCGGTTCTTCGTAAGGTCATGGCCCCGCTGGGCGCATGTGTATTCGGGTTGGTCGTCCTATTCGGGCTGAGGATGCTGCCGGACAGGGTCAAGCCTGAGGCGAAGATAGAGGATCCGATCGTAAACGTATCAGTCGTTGAGATCAAGCCGGTGGAGCGTTTGGCGGACACGTTCACCGTGGAGTGCATAGTCGAACCGTGGGCAACTATACGCCTGTCAGCGGAGACGGCCGGCCGGATCGAGAAGATCTCGGCCGTGGAAGGCGATCTTATTCAGCCCAACCAGCCGTTGATCAGCTTGGAGCGAGACCTATTGGAGGCCGCCTTCCGCCAAGCCAAGGCCAAGGCCGATTTCGACGCCCGGGAATACCTTCGGACGGAGGCGGCCAATGAGCGCAATGCCGTCACGCAGATGGAGGTGGACGTTGTCCGTTCCGCCGCTGAGGTGAGCAAGGCAGCTATGGATCTTGCCGAGGCGCAGCTTAGGCGTACTATCATTCGCGCCCCTGCGACAGTCCACGACAACAATCGCGGCACAAATAACCCCACAAAGGTATTGGGTGTTCTGGACAACCTGGCCGTGGAGGTCGGGGAGTTCGTCAAGTCGGGCGATCTGGTCGCCGAGATCGTGGACAGTTCGGTGGTGAAGGTAATGGTGGACGTGCCGGAGCGTGACGTTCGCTACATCAGGCCCGGGCAGGCGGTCGTTGTGCAGGCGGACGGGGCGGGCGAGGTTGTCGGCACGATTCACTTCATCAAAACGGCCGCAGACGAGCGGACTCGCACGTTCCGCACGGAAATAAAGGTTCCCAATCCCACAGGCGAGATCCGCCCGGGCATGATCGTGAAGGTCCGTCTGCTGAGGCAGGAGCTGGCCGACGTGATAATGATTCCCCTGGACGCGGTGATTCCGCTGGAGAGCGGCTACGAGGTGTACGTCAACGCCGACGGGAAGGCGGAACGCCGGCAGGTTTCGCTTGGTATTATACGCGGACGAATGGTTCAGGCCCTGCCGGGTGCGACGGGGGAGAGTTTGCGTGCCGGTGACCGGCTGATCATCAGCGGGCAGCGACTGGTGGCCGAGGGGCAACTAATTGCCGAGCAGCCTATGGCGGCGTTGGCGGTGCCGGGCGAAGGGGGTCTCGTCCAAGTGGCGGAGGTTGAACCGTCGGCCAGGGTAAACGGAACTGGCGGGAACGAGAGATGATACTTTCCAACGTCGCAATAAAGAACCGCACGACGGTGGGCTTGCTGGTTCTGCTGATAGTCGTAGCCGGCTTGAGCAGCTACATGACTCTGCCTCGCGAGGCGGCCCCGGACGTGCCGATTCCGATCGTGCTGGTGACCACCACATACGAAGGCGTTTCCCCGGAAGACGTCGAGAGCTCGGTGACGATGAAGATCGAGCAGAAGCTGGCCGGTTTGAAAGGTCTTAAGGAACTCAGATCGACCAGCCGGGAGGGGATGAGCCAGATCGTCCTGGAATTCTACCCTGACGTAGTCATCGACGACGCGTTGCAGTACGTTCGCGACAAGGTGGACCAGGCCAAGCCGGACCTGCCGGACGATGCCGAGGAGCCGAAGCTATCGGAGATCAATATCGCGGAGTTTCCGATCATGATGATCGGCGTTTCCGGGCCGATTTCCCCGGTTCGTTTGAAGCAGATCGCCGAGGGGCTGGAAGATCGAATCGAGCAGGTTTCAGGTGTGCTGGAATGCGACGTGCTGGGTGCGTTGGAGCGAGAGATTCGCATAGAGTTCGACGCGGATCGCCTCGCGGCTTATCGTATTTCGATACCAGAACTGATCGGGCTGATTCCAGGCGAAAACGTCAACATCTCAGCCGGCGGACTGGAAACGCCCGGCACGAAGTTCAACGTTCGCGTGCCGGCCGAATTTACCGAGCCTGGTGATATAGACCACCTGCTGCTGACCGTCCGAGACGGCAAGCCGATTTACCTGTCGGACATCGCCGCCGTCGTGGACACGTTCAAGGACCGCGAGAGCATTTCGCGTTTGGACGGGCAGTCTTCGATAACGCTGCTCGTCAAGAAGCGTGTGGGCACCAACCTGGTGGAGATTGCCGGGTACGTCCAGGCCATCCTCACCGAGGCTCGCAAGCAAGTGCCCAAAGGCGTTCAACTGGACGTGACACTGGACGGGTCCAAGGACGTTCGCATGATGGTCGCCGACTTGGAGAACAATATCCTGACCGCGTTTGTGCTAGTGGTTGTGGTGTTGATGGTGGCGATGGGCCTGCGGACCAGCCTGATCGTATCCCTGGCGATTCCGTTGAGCATGTTGGCCAGTTTAGCGCTGCTGGAGGCTATGGGGATAACGCTGAACATGGTGGTGCTTTTCAGTCTTGTCCTGTCGCTGGGGATGCTTATCGACAACGGAATCGTGATCGTGGAGAACATCTACCGCTTCATGCAGCTTGGTTACGGGCGGATCGAAGCGGCGATGAAGGGTACGGCCGAGGTGGCCTGGCCCGTGATAACGTCGACGGCAACAACGGTGGCGGCGTTCGCGCCGCTGCTGCTGTGGGAAGGCATTATGGGCGAGTTTATGAAATACATGCCCATAACGGTAATCGTAGTCTTGACCTGTTCGCTTTTCGTAGCCCTTATAATAAGCCCTGTTGTGGCGACGGTAATTGCCAGCGCCAAGGGCCGAACCAAGTCCGCCGAGCACAGGAATCGTCCTCAACGTGTGTACAGGTGGTTTCTCGACAAGGCGTTGTGCAGCGGTTCGAGCCGGGCCGTCACGCTAATACTGGCCGTGCTGTGCCTGGCTGGGGTTGGGGTTCTCTACGGGAAGTATCAGCACGGGCTGCGTTTCTTCCCGGACATCGACCCCACGCGTGCGATCGTAAACATTCGCAGCCCGCAGGGCACCAGCATTCAATACAGCGACCTGTTGGCCAAGATCGCCGAGTCGCGAATTCGTAACAACGAGGCCAAGCGCCACGATCTGGAGCATATCACCGCCAACGTCGGCTCTGCCGGCGGCGGTCAGGGCTTCAGCGACTCGCCTTCCGGCCCGCACATCGGGACCATAACGCTGGTCTTCCACGACTATGCCGATCGTCGCCGGCCAAGCGGGGATGCGGTGGCGGAGATTCGCGAGCTACTAGCCGACATACCCGGGGCGGAGGTGAGGGTGGGGGAGGAACAACACGGCCCACCGACCGGTGCGGCGATTACCGTCCGCATTGCCGGGGATGATTTCAAGGAATTGGCCGACTTCAGCGAGCGAGCCAAGAGCATCATTGCGGGCGTACCCGGTGCGGTGAACCTGCGAAGCGACTACGAGGGTGCTCGACCGGAGTTGCAGTTTGTGCCTGACCGGCAGCGGGCGATGCTCCTGAACGTGAACACCAACCTTATCGGTCAGTTCCTGAAGACTGCGGTGTTTGGCATGAAAGTGAGCATATATCGGCAGTTCAACGACGAGTACGACATCACGGTCCGTCTGCCTGTCACGCAGCGAGAGAGCATCGACGAACTATTCCGCCTTCAAGTGCCCAACTCCCACGGCGACCCCGTGCCGTTGAGCAGTTTAGGCCGATTCGAGTACCGCGGCGGATTAGGCCAGATAAATCGGATCGACGAGAAACGGGTAATTACACTCAGCGCCGACGTTGAGGGCCGGCTGCCCGAAGCGGCGCTCAAGGACGTTCAAAACCTGCTGGCCGGCGTACAACCGCCCCAGGGCGTCACTATTACCTACGCTGGCGAGAAGGAAGAACAAGACAAGGCCACTGCGTTTCTGGGCAGGACGTATGTGATCGCGATCCTGGCGATTCTGATGATCATGGTTGTGCAGTTCAACTCCTTGGGAGTGCCGATAATAATCATGGCGACCGTGCTGCTGAGCCTGACGGGCGTAGGTTTCGGCCTGCTGGTGACGGGCACGCCGTTCGTGGTGATAATGACTGGCATCGGCATAGTCAGCCTGGCCGGCGTGGTGGTCAATAACGCCATCGTACTGCTGGCTTACACTCGCCAGTTGCAAAAGCGGGGGATGTCGCTCATCGAGGCCATGGCTGAGGCCGGCATGACTCGCCTTCGCCCCGTTTTTCTGACGGCTGTGACGACTATCCTGGGGCTGGTCCCGATGGCCACCGGGATGGCGTTTGATTTTCACACGCTCCGGTTCAACCTCAACAGCGAATCCAGCCTGTGGTGGGGCGCCATGGCCAGAGCCGTTATTTTCGGGCTTGGCTTCGCCACCGTACTGACACTGATCGTCGTGCCGACTATGTACATGTCACTCTATTCCGTATTGAACCGTCTGATGGGACGTAAGGAACTGACGGCCAATAGCTCCACGTAGCGGTTGCCTACTTTGCGCCCCTGACGTTTGCCGTGGCGTTTCGCTTGCGTCGGCCAAGGAACAACTGATGATCGGCTTACCCGGTGCTGCAGGTCCGCCGGCAAGTCAATCCCGACAGCCATCCTCGCCGCTTCAGTTGCAATAGCAGCATAGGTGCAGCCTCCAGGTTCAAGGTCAGCCGTCTGTGTCACCATTTCAGGCACTGTCGCCGCATCCCCTGCCGTGGTTATGGGCGAATTCACACCATAGTGTGTCTGGAAGATCATCCAGTCGAAGATGTCCACCACACCGTCGTCGTTGATATCGCCTTGTTCGGGTGTCGGTGCGGCCAGGCCGAAGTTCGACTGGAAGATCATCCAGTCGAAGATATTCACCACGCCGTCGTCGTTGAGGTCGCCTTGTTCAAGTGCCGCCGTCGCCAAGCCGAAGTTCGGCTGGAAGATCATCCAGTCGAAGATATCCACCACGCCATCGGAGTTGAGGTCGCCTTGTTCAAGTGTCGGCGTCGCCAAGCCGTAGTTAGGCTGGAAGATCATCCAGTCGAAGATATCCACAACGCCATCGCAATTGAGGTCACACTGATAAGCGTCGGTGAGTAATGTAGCCTCCAGGCGTGGCACAAACCCGGCGTCGGAACTGGTGAGCATGACGTTATGCACCTTGATGGCAAGAACGTTTTCCCCGCAAACCAAGGCATTTTGTAACGAGGATATCTCAAAGTCAAAGAACTCTTCCGGCAGTTCCTCGTCGTGCGAGCCGTTGGCGGCGACGTTGTAAGCCGGCGGGGTCCCCGGCGTACCGCCCATAGATGCGCTTCTGGCCACCTCCACGCCGTTGATGTAGGCCACGAATGCGTCGTCGTACGTCAGCCCCAGCGTCATGGACTGCACTGCTTGGGGATTGCTGATTGTGAACGGGCTTCGGCCATAAAATGCCAGGTAGCTGCCGATCATGTCGGTCAGCGTGGTGTTGTAGGTGATGTCGGTGCTATAGCCGATTCCGCCCGGCCCGCTCAGCCAGCCGGCGTCTGAGAACCCTGTCGTGTTCCATCCGGCCGCCGGGGCAGCGGTGGCCTTGAAGTAAGTCCACGCATCGCCATCCTGAACGAAGGTTACGTCGGTGGTTGCGAGCACCTGCAACGAAACGGAGATTTGTTCGACCCCGCCCACTCCGCCGTTGATGGTTATAGTTAGGTTGTGCGTTCCCGGCGTCAGTGAGGAGCGGTCGAGGCTGACGGTGATCGTATCGGTTTCCGAGACAGCCTGGCCGGTCGCGGGTGATATTGTCAGGCAGGGGTCTGAGGCGGAGATGGTATACCCC
>JABMQG010000448.1 GCA_013203365.1 Planctomycetota bacterium
ATTGCTCTGGAAAACGTCACGATTTACGACCTGATCGGCTGGTTTACTCACTGCGGATATGCGACATGATTTATGAAAACCGGTCTAACTGTCCCCAAACATCTTCCAAATCAAGAATCGTCTGCCGAAAATCATAAGTCTTCCCAGGCCCTTCACGTTTGCATCCTCGCCGCCGACAACCTACTGCTCTTCGGACGCTGTCGTCGAAGGCTGGGCATTGGCCGCAATTAGGAACTCGGCGTACGCCAAGAGGTCCGGGGATTCACCGGCGAAGGATTTGAGTTTCTGGCCCCATTCGAAGGCAAGTTGCGTTTCGCCACGATTTGCCTGAATGAAGGTGGCTAAGAATACCAGCGGTATCTTCGCTTCAGTGGACGGGCCGCCGAGTCGCTCAAGAAGCTGGGAAAGACGTCTGTCGGTCACTTCCTTGCCAAGTATATTGTCGATTTCAATCCGCGCTCGCACCAAAGGTGGAAAAACCTTCAAGGCACGTTGGAAGAAACGGCTTGCGCGGTAAGATTCGCCGGCGCCGACATAGGCCAGGCCGGCTCCCACCGACGCCAAGGGATTGGCACGGTCGATGGACTGGGCCATTTCATAATGCCAGGCTGCCTGGTAGAAGTTGCCGGCTTTAAGCTCGGCGTCGCCCAAGGCCATTCGGTTGTTGAACGGGTCGGCCCGTCGCCCCGATAACTGCCGTAGAACAACCCCCAACTGATCCACTGTCACCATTTGACCATCTCGTGCGTCGGTGGCCTGGGTCCGTTGAGCCGGATCGGTGTCCAATCTCTCCAACTCGGCCTCCGGTGCCTGAATCGGTTGGGTGACCGCCACACCAAGACCTTCTTCTCGCCATCGGATGAGTCTTGCGACCAAACCATCGAAAACGTCCTGTTCTTCGGATGTTACTTCCCCCGACGGCTCGACGATTAACGGTTCTTGCCCCGCCGCTGCCAGCTTGGGATAGGGTGCCTTTGTCGGCACACGTTCATCGACCGACTCACCTTCAACCTGCGCCTGCTCGCTAAGTCCCCCCTCGGTGAGCCGATTCACTTCGTTACCGCGAGCAAATTCGAAGGCCAAACGCTCCCTGTCCTCGAGACCCTGGATGCCAAAGAGCGTGCTTATCTCCGCACGGCTTTCCTGCTCGGCTCCAGCGCCAACGACACTGGGCGGTAACGAGCTGAACAGTGCCATCCGATCCACTTGCTTGACCGGCAGTGTCGGCAGGGACCAGGCTGCCGGCGTCGAGCCACGTGCGCCGCTGACTGAAACCGGCGCCGCTGGAGAAGGGACCACGCCGGTCGGCGAAAGCAACCCAGGAAGCTCGGCGGCCCCAGTTAGTGACGCCTCAGCCCCGATGACTGGCAAGCTGTAGACGGTGCCGGCCGGCCTGTTATAGAGCTGAGGGAGATAAGTTCGCCCTTTTATTACGTTCTGAAGTCCGATCGAATCCCGGTTAAAATTGTCCAGTGCCTCACTGGGCAACGTCAAAGACAATTCGTTCTGCCCGACATACGGAATGTGGCCACGAAAGCCAAATCCCCCGCTGACCTGCCCGGTAATGTACAAATTCCCAGAAACCACCCCCGGTTGATCCGCTGTGCGGATCGAATTCATCCCGCCACTGCCATACTGGGGATTGACGTCTAAAACCCGTCCTGTCTGCAATTGCCGAACTTGCCCGTTCGCCAAGCCGGCAAGCAAGGCTAACGCCCAAGCCGTTATGATCGTCTGCCGCGTCATCGTTGGTTTCCTCAAGCTACGAAACACACACGTATATCTCCGCCAAAGGGCCGAGGCTCGGCCCCGAGGCTCCTTTGATGTATTATACCAAACCTGGCCCAGGTGGCTTAAGCCTAAGGTTGGTGAATTGTTGGCCTGCGAACCTGACGTTTGCAGTTTCTTTTCTTGTTGGTGCAGTTACCGGCACAAAACGTATGTGAACGGCCCTGCCAATTATGATATACTTCCGCGGTTCATGGGCTAGTGCAAATTTTGCAAAGCAAGCTTAGCCGACAATACAGCCTACGTTCAGGCGGCACCATCCTTCCGCCAGTTGGAGCCTGTTGAACACGATGATACACCATAAAGACCGAAAGGATACGATATACTTTCTCACCCTGGATCCCATCCTGGCCACAGACGTCGTTGAGCGGCTCGGCGACAACCCCAGAACACGAAATTTCGAGTTAATTGTCCCTGGTGACGGCAAGCCTGGAATCACGGTGAAAGACGTTGCACAGTTGACGCGCGACACGATCTGCTCGAGAGTACTCATCCTAGATGTACGAAGTCATTCCCTGCCGAGGCTGCAAGAAGCGTATAACCGGGTCGTCGGGTTCAATCGGGGCGACCTGAATGAGCGGTGCTACACCGTTTTGATAGGTGACGGCCCGCCGAGAATAGGCCAGCCCAATACCTCTATAGAAGTTTTCGCGCCGTTTTTGGCTAAACATAGGCTCGATTACAGCCCGGCGGTTTTCTTCTACGACCCGTTTGTCCATTACGAACACGACGAGACGTTCGCCTTTGGTTTGGATGGAAGTCACGCCTTGCCAAACGCCATACCGAGCAGATTGGCCAAGGCTTTCAAGGAAGACGAGGCCGACGTGGAGCAGGTGCGGCAGTACTTCCGGGCAGTATCTGTGCCCGCCGACCAGAGGGCCGAGGTGAAGAACAGAAGGCTCGCAAAACTGACCAGATTCTACAAGAAGCGAATCATAAGCCTTTTCCCCGCAGATAAGAACCTTGGCAGATGGCTGCGTAAGGAAGGATACAGTATCGAAGGGGAGACCCTACGCCTGAACTTGTACCCCCTGTTCTTTGAGGAGTGGGTCTTGGAGCTGATGTACAAGGCCAAATATCCGTGATGCCACGGAACCGGCGGCCCTCGTTCTGCAATCTATGGCTTTTCTCCCAAGAGTGCACTGGCGAACCGAAACTGTCAAGGCGGTTCGAGGCACCCAATGGCACCAAACGCGATGCGACGCCTCATTCTGTTAGGGACTCTTATGGGCTGCCAGATCGGTGTGCCTCGGTGTTCCACTCCATAGCGCAAGCAGCTATTTCGCGGACGATCGGGTCTGTGTCATACTCGGCAAATCTCTTCAGTATGCTCCGATACCTCTGCTCATCTGTCCTCGCAAGCAGTTCGACGGCCCGCGCCCTGACCAACGGCGAGTCATCACCCAAGCAAGGGGCCATCAGTTTGATCATCTGATCGGTTGGTCTAAGAGTTCCCAGAGCCCCAAGCGTTCGACAACGGACGGTCGCCGGCGACTGGCGAAGGCAATAATCCAACAGAGCCAATACCTGCTGGGGACGAAGATACGGCGACATTTTCCCGGCCGACTCAGTCCGCCCCGCGTTCACCTTCTCGATGAGCGCCAATAGTGACACCGTCGTTTCAGCCGCTAGCATGGCCTGAAGCTCGTCGCCCTGACGGAGCTCGCGTGACAACACTTCAAGGGCCTCGTCGTAATCAGCGGACGTCTGCCGCTCTAGTAGCCCCACGCGCCGAATCAGCAACGGCTGTATCATCACCTTCTTCAGGCCACTGATGAACTTCCCTTCCCGCTCGAGTGGATCCAGCACGGCGGATACGCTAAGGTGAACCGCCGTCAGCGGTCTGCCAGACAGTTCCGTCGCGATTGGCCCCACATCCAGGCGAACCGTC
>JABMQG010000449.1 GCA_013203365.1 Planctomycetota bacterium
GATCCAGGCGGAGCGGGAGGTCGTCTACTCTCTGTACAGCTTCGGGCGGTTCAAGAGGACGCTGGCTGTCCGCGTGGCTAGCGAGTACCTGGGCGTCCTTCAACAGCTCGATCAGGTTCAAAATTCCGAAGACAATTACCGCCGTCTTATAATTTCCACTCGCCGGGCCCGCCGTTTGGCCGACGCGGGTCGGCTGCCGCAGATACAAGTGGATCAGACGCAGCAGGACGAGCTTCGCGCGCGGGATCGCTGGGTGGCGGCCCAGCAGGCATACGCCAGGCGGCTGGACTCGTACAAGATAACGCTGGGTCTGCCCACGGACGCGAACGTGGATTTGGATCGTGGCGAGTTGAAGCGATTGCCGCCATCGGTCGTCGTAGATCCCGTGGCATCTGCGACCACGCAGCCGGTCGCTACCACCTCGGCCCCGGCTACATCGCCGATGGCTGATTCGCCGGTTGACCTGATCCGGCCAACCCGCCAAGGCGGTGGCCGGCTGGAAATGGCGGCCGAGAAGGCAGTCTCGATTGCCTTGGACAATCGATTGGACTTGCGGACCGTTCTCGACCGGGTGTATGACGCACAGCGTCAGGTCGTGGTCGCGGCAGACGCCTTGCGAGCCGGATTAAACCTGACGGCCGGCGGGCAGGCAGGCGATCGCCGGGGAATCGGTTCGGCCGCTTTGTCTAATGCCCAACTTCGGCCTGAGAAGGGTGTCTACACGGCCGGCCTGCTTCTGGACCTGCCCCTGGAGCGGACCGCGGAGCGTAACGCATACAGAAACAGCTACATAGCTCTGGAACGTGCGGTTCGTGACATCCAGGAGCTTGAGGACCAGATCAAGTTGCAGGTTCGAGACACATTACGGAATCTCCTTCAGGCCAGGGAGAGCTATACGATTCAGGCGATGGCCGTGAGTTTGGCGAGCCGTCGCGTTCAGAGCACGGATTTGTTTCTGGAGGCCGGGCGTGCGCAGATTCGCGACGTCCTGGAGGCCCAGGAGGCGCTGGTTTCGGCTCAGAACGCCCTGACGGCGGCCTTGGTGGAATATCGGGTCTCTGAGCTGGCCCTTCAGCGTGACATGGGCGTACTGGAAGTGGACGAGAAAGGGAATTGGCATGAATACGAACCCAGCAACGCCGGGAAACCATAGCAAGCTCCTGCAGTACCTTCGGCCTCGGCCTATTGGGATAGCCCTGGCGACCGGGTGTATTGTGCTGCTGGCGGCCGTTGCATACGCTGTGTGGTTCGCCGAGGCGGGCGACGCAAACCGCGTCGCTACCGTACCGGTGCAGCGTGGGCCGCTGGTTATCAGCCTGACTGAATCCGGCACGGTTCAGAACCGCGAACGTGCGGTCATAAAAAACGAAGTCGAAGGTGTGGTGACCATCCTGTATTTGATTCCGGAAGGCGTACAAGTCAAGAAGGGGGAACTGCTGGTGGAGTTGGATTCCAGCCGGCTCGTTAGCGAAAAGAACCAACAACAGATCACCGTTATGAATTCCGAGGCGGCTTTCATTCGTGCGAGTGAGAACCAGGCCGTCACCAAGAGCCAGGCAGCCAGCGACATTTCGCAGGCAGAACTCACACTCAGGTTCGCCAAACAGGACCTTGAGAAGTACAGCAAGGGCGACTACCTGCGTGAACTTGAGAAAGCCGAGGCGGACATCAACATCGCCAGTGAAGAGCGTAAGCGAGCCGACGACAAGCTGGTGTGGTCCGAGCGTCTGGCCGATGAGAAATACATCACCGATATGGAATGCCAAGCGGACGAGCTTGCAGCCAAGCGAGCGGAGATCAACCTGAAATTGGCCAATTCGGCCCTGGACCTCTTAAAACTCTATACGCACACGAGGAACCTCGATCAGTTGGAAAGCAATGTTATTCAGGCCAAGGAGGCATTGGATCGAACGCAGAGAAAGGCCTCCGCCGACATAGTCCAGGCCAATGCGGAACTGAAGGCAAGGGATTCCGAATACGAACGTCAGAAGGACAATCTGGTTAAAATCAGCGACCAGATCGTCAAGTGCAGGATCGAATCGCCGGCAGAAGGGATGGTAGTGTATGCCACTACCGGGCAAGGCTCGCATTGGAGCAACGCGGAGCCGTTGCAGGAAGGTCAGCAGCTGCGGGAACGGCAGGAGATAATTCACATTCCGACCGAGGCCGCGATGATGGCGGAAGTGAACGTTCACGAGTCAAGCCTAACAAAGATCAGTCAGGGCATGCCGGTTCGCATCACGGTTGACGCCGTGCCGGGGCATGTATTCTGGGGGCGCGTGGGCAAGATCGCCCTGCTGCCGGATGCCATGAGCGCCCGCCTGAACCCAGACTTGAAGGTCTACAACACGGAGATATATCTCGACGGCAACGCCGTCGAGCTGCGCCCGAGCATGACGTGCCGGGCCGAGATCATTGTTAAGCAGTATCCGGATGCCCTCTACGTTCCGGTTCAGTCCATAATGCGCGTTGGCCCCAAGACAGTTGCCTACGTCCAGACGCCGAACGGTGTCGAGCAGCGTGAAGTCACGGTGGGCCTGGACAACAACCGCGTAATATGCATCACCAAGGGCCTGGAAGAGGGCGAATCTGTCCTGTTGGCGCCGCCGTTGGCCCCGTCGACCATTACGTCACAAGGTGGTAAACAGCCCAATCAAGTGCTGGCAGTTCCACCCATGACGACCACACCGCGTGAAACAAACCTGCCCGCAGTGGCGGCAGATGAGCCAGCCAGCCAGCCGGCCTTCGACCCGAGTAAGTTGCGGGACATGTCGCCCGAGGAGCGGCGAAAACTGTTCGAGAGCCTACCGCCGGAGCAGCGTGAAGAATTGCAAAGGCGCCGTGGCGGTCAAGGCCGAAGCTCAGGAGCGCCTCGCCCCGCCGGGGCAGAAAGATGATTGAAAAACCCGCCGATTCTTCAGGCCACGACAGGCGCGAAGAACTTATCACTCTGCAAGACGTTCACAAGGTCTACCAGATGGGGACCACGCAGGTGAATGCCCTTGCGGGGGTTAGCCTGTCCATTCGCAAAGGCGGTTTCTGGGCCATTATGGGTCCGAGCGGGTCTGGCAAGAGC
>JABMQG010000450.1 GCA_013203365.1 Planctomycetota bacterium
GGCCGGCTAGGACAGCCTCGATAGCCTGTTCGGACGGCATGAGCTTGACGGTGATCTTCCGGCCGATCCTCTTTGCAATCGCGGCCATCACATCGACGTCGAAGCCGGCGATGCGGCCTTCCCTGTCGAGGAAGCTGTATGGTTCGTTGCGGTCGCTGCCGACGAACACCAGTTCGCCGGCGGGTCTGGTTACGGAGAGGGCCTGCACTTGCTCCTGCTCTTGCGCGGGCGCGGGTCGTGCCGCAACCAGCAAGTGCAGCGTCAGCAGGACAGACGCATATGCGACGTTCGTTTTCACGAAGGCCACGCTGTTCCTTTCACTCCATGCGGCGTCACCGCCGCCGACTTACAGGCTCCCGGCTTGGCCCGCATTGAGAGTATCGTCACAGGCCCAGTGGCGGTCCAGAAACGGCCTCGAAAAAATGCGTCAGCGTGGGGGTTTGTCTGTTGCTAAGGCCCTGGCCCCAACTTCCGCGGTCGTTGCGAGTTTCATTACCTGTTCCACCGACATATCAATAGGTTCGACAGAATTGGCCGGCACATACAACATATAGCCGCCGAGCATATAGCTCATGGGCAGCCATATGGCCACCATCCCGGCGTTTTGATCGGATGGCAATCCGACCGGCTGTTCGTTGGTGACGATAGCCAGCATGCGAACGGGCGAGTCAGGCACTTTGTACAGCGCCACCTTGCCCATTGCCCCTTTGCCGCCGCCGAAGAACCGTAGCATATCTCGGAGCGAGGTGTAGATCGTCTTTACTAGTGGCACCCGCTGTAATATCTGTTCCAGCAACGAGATAAGCCTGGCAATCAGCCAGAATCTAGCCGCTGCGCCAAGCAGGAATATGAGAACCAGGACGGCGACGATGCCCAAACCCGGGATTTTTTCCATAGCCGTTCCAGCGGGTTCGTGAATCTTTGCCGCGCCTGCTACTGCCAGACCGTTCAGCCAGACACCAACCGACCAGATAACCCAAATGGTAATGATGATCGGAATGCCCGCAACAAGTCCGGTGAGAAAGGTTTTCACGATCCGGTTCATTCTTCGCTCCGCTTATCGGTCGAGGGCATCACGCCGTGTAGACATCGAAACTAGCCAGCGCCTCGTTTTCGGTCTTATAGAACGAGAACAACGGCATCAGGTTCATGATCTTGAACACCCGCTTGAGCTCCTCCCTCATTCCGCAAATCACGACCCTGGCGTTGATGGCGTCGGCCTTCTTCTTCAGCGTGATAAGTACGCCGACCGCCTGGCTGGCGAGAAAGCTGACTCTTGCGAAGTCTAATACGATTCGCCTGGTGGCCTTTTCGTCGATCAGCGCGTACAACTCCCACGCCACGGCATTGATAGATGTGGTGTCGAGGATGGCACTGTCTCGAAAGTTGACAATGGTCACATCACGCATCGTGTGCACTAGTAGTTTGGAATCCACCATAGCTTGCCTCATTATCTTGTTTTATCGTCCATCTCGTGTAGCGCAAAGCCTCCATGGACAAGACACGTCAAGGCGTTCATGTAAGCATCTTGCCTTTGCAGACGAGCCGCGTCAAGGACGGACCGGCGAAATGCCGGTTTCGGTGGCTGGCTTTTTCAAAAAATGTTTGCGTCCGCCGGTGCGGCCGGATACTTTGGCACTGGATTTGACCGGCCACAGAAGCTACGGCAGAGACCGTTTGGGGAAGCGTGCATATTGGCGTCACTGCCTGGTGGGGACACGTCTGTCCGGTTGGTGACACATCTTAATAACCGTGAGTAGGGCATTTAGTTGAAATATGGGTTTTAGATTTTAGAATTAGAAAGGCTCTCCGATACGGCGAATTCATTGTCTCGGCAGCCGAGAGGCTCGCCGGGTTGGTTCTTTATAGTGAAATCGTCTTGACTGCGCAACCAGTGCCGGTCGCATGCCGGCACGTGTTTAGCAGGTAACAGCTAATAGGAAGAAAAGCGGTGAAACAGACGAAGATAATTCTTGAAGAGAAGGAACTGCCCCGACAGTGGTACAACTTGGCGGCGGACCTGCCGAACCCACCGCTGCCGCCTTTGGGACCCGACGGCAAGCCGATATCCCCCGATATGCTGGCGCCGGTGTTTCCGATGAATCTGATCGAACAGGAAGTGAGCACCAAGCGGTGGATCGACATTCCGGAGGAGATACTGGGGATTCTGTCGCTGTGGCGGCCGAGCCCTCTTTATCGTGCCCGCCGGCTGGAAGCGGCGTTGGGCACTCCAGCGCGGATCTATTACAAGAACGAAGGCGTCTCTCCGCCCGGTAGCCATAAGCCGAACACCGCGGTTCCCCAGGCCTGGTACAATAAGCAATTCGGCATCAAACGGTTGACCACCGAGACGGGTGCAGGCCAGTGGGGCAGCGCGTTGGCGTTTGCCTGTTCGCTGATCGGCCTGGAGTGCAAGGTATTCATGGTTCGTATCAGCTACGATCAGAAGCCCTACAGGAAGGCCATGATGCAGGTCTGGGGTGCCAACTGCGTAGCCAGCCCTTCTGAAGAGACCCATGCCGGTCGCGATATTTTGTCAAAGTTTCCCGACACGCCGGGTTCGCTGGGCATAGCGATCAGTGAAGCGATAGAGGCCGCTGTGACGGACAAGACCGGCCAGACCAGATACAGTCTTGGCAGCGTTCTGAATCACGTACTGTTGCACCAGACGATAATCGGCCTGGAAGCAAAGAAGCAACTGGCGAAAGCGGGCGAGAAGAAAGTTCACTGCGTAATCGGGTGTTGTGGCGGCGGCTCCAATTTTGCAGGTCTTGCGTTCCCATTCGTTGCAGACAAGATAAACGGCGCCGACATAGACATCATCCCGGTTGAACCTGAAAGCTGCCCCACGATGACACGTGGCGCGTTCACGTACGATCACGGCGACACCGCGAAGATGACCCCGCTGCTGCCGATGCACTCGTTGGGCCACAGTTTCATTCCAGCGCCGATACACGCCGGCGGGCTGCGGTACCACGGCATGGCCCCTCTGGTCAGTCAAGCGGTGGTTGAAGGCCTTCTGAAGCCTCGTGCATATCGCCAGTTGAAATGCTACGAATCGGCTGTCTTGTGGGCCAGGACGGAGGGATTCATATCCGCTCCGGAGACATCGCACGCCTTGGCCGCTGTAATCGACGAGGCGAACAAGGCCAAGGACGAGGGCAAGGAAAAGGTGATCCTTTTCAACTGGTCCGGGCATGGTCTGATGGACTTGAAGGCCTATGAAGCTTTCTTCCAGGGTAAGCTGATAGACTACTCCCTTCCGCAGGAAGAAATCGACCAATAC
>JABMQG010000451.1 GCA_013203365.1 Planctomycetota bacterium
CTGCAGGCTGTGAGAACTCAAACAATATCCCGAAACAAAGGTCAGATCATACCGCGCCGCCAGCTCGAAAGCCATTGCATTCCAGCCGATCCGGCGCCAGTGGGGTAACTTCAGCACCAGCATGTCGTTAGCCGGGCCTGGGCGGACAAGAGAACCTGCGGGTGTTGCTACTGGCGCCAACAGGCATTCTCAAAAACGTCAACTGCCTCATAGGGCAACGTCCCACTACCGCAAACGTGCCGGCACCGCCGCCGAAGAACAACTCTTCTAAAAACCGGCTACTTGTAATACGTGGCGATGATCTCGTCGAAGTGACTGGTCTCGTCGCACTTGGCGTTGATAAACGCCTGGCGAACGAGCTTGGGGCTCGGGTGGCACTTGGAGTAACGGATGCCGAACCGGTACATCTTCTTAACCCCGCAGATCTCACCGAAGAGCTCGATGCACAACTGGCGATGTTCTTCGAGAATTGCCCGCTGCTGGGCGAGCGTAGGGCCGGTTGCGATCTCACCAGCCAGCAGTTGGGCGAATTGCCCGAATATCCACGGATTGCCCAGAGCCCCGCGGGCGAAGCACACGCCGTCGACGCCGGTTTGCCGAAGCATCTGTACACCGGCCTCGGCGGTCAGCAGATCACCGGAGCCGATGATCGTATTGTCAGCGAAGTGCCGTTTCACCTCGGAGAGAAAGCCCCAGTCGGCCTGGCCGCAGTAGCGCTCCTCCACGGACCGGCTGTGAACGCAAATGGCGACGGCGCCAGCGTCGAACGCTGCCTCGGCGATCCGCCAGAAGGCGTCGCACGCCGTGTCGGTGTGGATGAAACTGCGGCGGAGCTTCAACGTCAAAGGCACATCCACGGCAGCGGCTACAGCGCGGAGCACGGCTATGGCCAGATGCGGGTCGCGCATCATATGCCCACCCCGGCCCCGGCGGAGGGCCTTCCGCACGGGGCATGCGAAGTTCAGATCCACCACGTCACAGCCCATCGCCGTCAAATGCCGGGTCGCCGTGACCATCGTCTCGGCCCCGGCGCCCATAATCTGCCCGGCCAGCGGGTGGTCGCGCGGGTCCGTCTGGATCAGCTTTCGTCGGAGTTTTGCCGAAAGGTTGATGGACGTATCCAACGCCACTTCGGTCGTGCAGTACCCCGCCGAGAGCCCCCGGCAGATGAGCCGGTAGGTCAGGTCGCTGTATCCGGCCAAACCGGCCAGCACCGCCGGTGTTGGCAACTCGATCGGCCCAATCCGAAGCGGGATAAAATGCGATTGTGTGGTAGTTGCGGCCATAGCGCAGGAGTATAACGGCCGATGGGCCCTCTCAGCAAATCCGCGGCAGTTCTTCACCGTAAGGCCTTTGGACGATTCGGCGCCCGCCGGCGCGGGTGATCAGTTCGACCAGGGGAGGGTCGGCCCTGACGAAGCGGCCGATCGCCGCAGCCGAGGCACCCAGCGGGTGTCGTCGGCAGGCCTGAAGGACGCGATCGGCGTCGCCGGCGGCCACGACGACAACGCACTTGCCCTCGTTGGCGACGGTAAGCGGGTCCAGCCCGAGCATCTCCGCCGCATGCAGGGCAATCGGCTTGATGGGGATCGCCGATTCGATCACTTCCAGGCTCAGGGCGGTATCGTCCACAAGGTCGGCCAGCACGCCCGCCAGGCCGCCGCGGGTGGGGTCGCGAAGAAACTTCACGTCGGCCCCTGAATCAAGCATCGCCGCGATCAGACCGTTCAGCGCCGCCACATCGCTCCGCAGGCTCGTTTCGAATGCCAGAGACTCCCTGGCCGACATCACGGCCAAGCCGTGCTCGGCGATCGTCCCGGTAATAAGCACCACGTCGCCTGGTGCGATCCGGTTGACCGCCAGTCTGACGTCGTCGCGCATTCGGCCGATGCCGGCGGTGGTTATCGTCAGCCCGTCTTCGCCACGGCGTTCCACGACCTTGGTGTCGCCTGTGGCGATAACTACGTTGGCCTCGCCCGCGGCGGCGGCGATGGAATCTATCACTAAGTCCAATGTAGACATCGGCAGGCCTTCTTCGATGACCAACGCCAGCGACAGCGCGTTCGGCACAGCGCCCATGACGGCCAGGTCGTTTACCGTCCCGCAGACCGCCAGTCGGCCGATGTCGCCGCCGGGGAATACCAGCGGCTGGACGACATAGGCGTCGGTGGTCATGCAGACCCGCCGGCCGGCGAAGTCCACCACCGCCCCGTCCGTCAGCGGAACAAGCAGGGGGTTGGCCAGCTTGGGCACAATGCGGTCTCGCACCAGTTGCCGGGTCAGTTCCCCGCCGCCGCCATGGGCCAAAAGCAGGCGATTTTCGGTTTTTTGTGGTCGATTTTCGATTCTCGAATTCCCGTCAAGTGTGTCTTGCGTACTTGTAGTGTGCTGCGCATGAACCTTCGCTGCTGACCATGCAAGGCCCTACCGGTCGGGTGGGAGTGCAGGCCTTTGCAAACAGTGGACAGTCGGCGGGGTCGGCCTTGCCTTGGATCACCTGCCCGCATTGGCAGCCTGCGGGCTCATAGTCGGGGCCGATTGTAACATCCAACCGCTCCGCGGCGTCGAACCGGCGATAGGGCGCACGAAGTATCGACCCGCTCTCGGGGATGGTGCCCATCGCCCGCCACGTAGCCGCTCCTGGCTCGAAAACCCGGTCCATGATCTCGCGGGCCTTTGGGTTGCCGTCTTCAGAGACCGCTATCGGGTAGACATTTTCCACCAGGGCTTGTCCCTCGGCCACTTGCCGAACCAGCCGGGCAATGCCTTCCAGCATTTGCATTGGTTCGAACCCTGCCACGACACATGGTTTGTGATATTTCTCGGCGATGGGACGGTAGGCGCCGCAGCCCAAAACGACGCTCACGTGCCCCGGGCAAAGGAACCCGTCGATCGGCACCTCCCCGCTCGACAGCAAGGCGGTCATGGCTGGGACCACCAGCTTGTGGGCCGGCAGGACAAAAAAATTCTCCACGCCGGCGCGGTCGGCCGCCAAAATGGTAGCGGCCGTTGATGGCGTTGTCGTCTCGAACCCCACGGCCAGGAAAACGACCTGTCGATCGGCGTGCTCACGGGCGAATTGCAGGGCGTCCCGGGCGGAGTAGACTACCTTCACCTGTGCCCCGGCCCCGCGATGGTCAGCCAGCGACTCCGATCGGCCGGGGACGCGAACCATGTCGCCGTACGTGCAGATCGACACCCCTGGGCGAGTTGAAAGTTCGCAGGCCGCGTCTATGTAGCCTTGCGAAGTGACGCAAACCGGGCAACCCGGACCACTTATCAGGCGAACGGCCGCCGGCAGCAGCGACTTGATGCCGCTGCGAAAAAGCGATACCGTGTGGGTGCCGCAGACTTCCATCAGTCGGATAGGCGGGCGATCCCGCGTCGCCTGCTGTAGCTGTTCTACAATGTTCCGGATTTTCTGGCGGTCCAATTGATCTTTCCGAATGCTCGCGGCCTTGCCAGCCGGTAAGCCTTTTATAGCAAGCGTATCTTGTTCAGTGAATCACTGTTCCGATTCGGCCTGCCCGTTGGCCGGGAGGAGGCCCCCGACGTCTTCGATCTGGTTGAGATACTCCCACGTCTCGAGGGCGGCGGCTTCGTCCAGCACGGTAATGGCGTACCCGGCGTGGACGAGCACCCAGTCGCCCACGTCCGCCTCCGAGGTAAGCGCCAGAGATACCTGCAATCGGCTGCCGTTAAAATCGACAAGCGCCACGCGCCCGATTGCTGCCTCGTCAAGGCCTTTGATCTCTACGATTCTTCCGGGTACGGCAAGGCACATCGGCTGTCTCTCCACTTTGCATCTTGGACTTCCGCGACCTAGCTCAGCATCACCTGCCCGCCGGTTACTGGGATGGCTTGGCCGGTCTCGTACTGTTGCTCGATCACGTAGTATATCGCCTTCATAACATCCACGGTGGTGCAGCCTCGCCCCATCGGCACTTTGGCCTCGTAGGCCCTTCGTACCTCCGCGACGCTGGCGGCGCCCGGGACTTTGCCGGCGCGGAGGTATTGCACGAACAGCCCGTCTTGCGGGTCGGACCATAACGGCCCGTCGAAAAAGTTGCCCGGGCAGATGGCATTGACCTTGATACCGTCGTCAATCAATTCCAACGCAAACGACTGCGTCAGTCCGAGGCCGCCGAACTTGCTGCCGGCGTAGGCGCCGTTGCATTTGGAGCCGGCCAGGCCCGACTTGGAGTTGATCTGGATGATGTCGCTGGTATAGGCGGGCCGGGCCGCGTGCTGGACGGCCAGGATCGCAGCGGCCTTCTGCACGCACAGGAAGTAGCCCTTGTAGTTGACGGCGGTGACGAAATCAAAGTCCCGCATCGGCTGCGTTTTGACGCTTTCGGCCTTGAGCACGCCGGCGTTGGAGATAAGCACATCCAGCCCGCCGTAGTTGCGCACCACGGCCTCCATGGCCCGTTCAACCGACGTAGCGTCGGTGACGTCCACGCAAAGTCCCATCACCCGGTCGGGGCCGGACTTAGCGGCAAGAGCCTTGGCTGCGGTGAGGACGCCAGGCTCGTTGATGTCAGCCAGTACGACCGCCGCCCCTTCGCCAACGAGGTCTCGGGCGATTTCCAACCCGAAGCCTTGCGCCGCCCCGGTCACAAAGACTACCTTCCCGGCGACACGCCCGCCGTCGCCTGTCGGGGCCCGCACGTGGAACGTCCCCAGGTCCGCAACCACCACGGCTGACACCTTCGCCGCCTGCCGGTCCAGTGCCTGTTGCAGAAACTGCACTATCCGGTCCGCGGTGTCGGCGCCGTCGGGTAGCTTGACGGTAACATCCCCGGCAGAGCCGGCGGCGTCAAATCGCACCCACTTGAGCTGATCACCGGCGGCCAGAAGCGCCCTCAACGCCGGGCCGACGATATTAATTGTCTGGCGGTCTACCAACATTCTTTCACCGTAAGGGCTTGTTCGTTAGGGGCTCGTTAATGTCATTCGCACTTCATGCCTCATGCCGTAACCCTAAGCGATCATAATACCTTTGAATGACTGCCGCGCCCAGTGCGGCAAAGGCGGCAATCCGCTGCTCGTCGCGCGCATAGGCGTTATTGACATTGCCATCGGTGTCCACAAAGCCGCACTTGCCGTGTAGCGTGAGGAACTGATGGCCCGCGACCACGCAGGCGCCTTCCCAAAAGATATCGCGTATGTCTTCGTCGATGGGTTCTCCACCCAAGCAGGTCGGTTCGATAGGCAGAAGGTCGAGTGTGTTGTGTTCCGTGCCGGCGGTGACGACCAGACCCGCACGCCGCATCGCCCTGACGTACCTGCCTAGCACCTCAGGGCGGTTGCGGATTGGAATGAACTCGACACAGGCGACGCCTATGGCCTTGATTCTGTCGATGAGCTTCTCGATCGGCTGTTCGAACTGACAAATCGGGTCCGCCCCGTCGGCGAGCGTCGGGTAGCACGGAATGCCTCCCAACTGAAGTATCAGTCGACGGGCCTGGTCGAAATCGATAAACGACTCCTCAATGAAGGCTGCCTTGCCGGCCTTCATAAGGCGCGAACGGATCTCGCCCTGGATGGCGACGCAGTCATCCGGGTCGAGCTGATAGTCGGCATCGATAATCTCGCTTAGCCGGTCGGCCCGCTCATCGGGCGGGGTCTTCTTAAACAATATCTCCTGGAAGGCCTGGGCAAGGTGCCGCTCCTGAAGCACCACCGCCTCATGGGCGCAACCGTGCCGGCGAACCACCATTTCAACGATCGCCTTGGTGTCCAGGCTAGTGGCCAGGCCTCGCCGGGCGAAGACCTCGGCAAGTTTCGCCGTCATCTTTTTCATGCGCTCGGCATCGCCTTGGCGGATTATCGCCAGCAAACCCGTGGCCTGATCGCTAAGCGGTGCCAGTCGCGTAATGCCCTTGCCGCAGATGTACATCTTGCCCGGATTTCCGGGGTCATTGATCTTCATGCCGTCGCGGAGGGCATCTTGGTGCAGCGAGATTATCTCCGTGCCGAACACCGGGAAGATTCCTCGCCGGCGGGCATGGTCGGCGAAGAGGGCATAAACGCCGAAGTCGTAGTAGTTGCTGGCGCCAAGTACACTGACGCCTTGCTCATCGGCCAATTCGATGGCCTGTGCGACACTTTGAAAGGCCGAGAAATTGGGTGGAAGGTGAATGTGCAGGTTACAACCGGGCCGGTCAGCGGGTCCATGGCCCGATGCAGCCAGTTCCCACATTTGTCCGACGTCGCCCAGGTCCCGCAGTGCGGATAGGGCGTTTTTTAGGGAGTTTGACATTGTTGCCTCAGCAGTGACGATCCCCGGCCCGCCGGCCGTTCACTTCGTTTCGGCGGTAATCTTCAGCAGTTTTCGGGGCGGCAGGTGCAGGGCCATGCCGAGGGCGTCCTCGGCTGAGTCTTTCAACGCCTCGCTCATGGTCGGATGGGCGAAGATCGTCTCGGCCAACTCGACCGTCGAGGCTTTCTGCCCGAGCATTGCACCTGCAGCGGCGATCACCTCGGTGGCGTTGTGGCCCATCATGTGCACGCCGAGCAGGGTGTCGCTCTGACGATGGCGTATGGTCTTCACGAAGCCCTCCGTGTGGTTCGACGCCATCGCCTTGCCCAGGTGCGCCAGGGGAAACATGCCGACGGCGATGGGCAGGTGCTGCTCGTTGGCCTGTTTCTGGGTAAGGCCGACGCCGGCGATTTCAGGGAATGTGTAGACAGCCCAAGGCACGGGCGCGTCGAACGTGCGGGGGTGCCCGAGGGCATTCGACACTGCCACCAAGGCCTGGGCGCTGGCGGCGTGGGCCAGCAGGCATCGCCCATTGGCGTCGCCGACGCAGTATAGGCCGCTGACCTTCGTTTCCATCTGGTCGTTTACGCGAACGAAACCCTTATCAGTCGTCAACCCCATGGTCTGCAGACCGAGCCCGTCGGTCGCGGGATGCCGGCCGGCAGCTACGAGCACCTTGTCGGCGACGACGCTTTCGCCGTTGCTCAGCGTGGCACGAACTTCTTCGCCCGTGACGGTGAGGTCTTGCACTTTCGTATCAGTGAAGCAGCGTATTTTCCGCATGGTGAAGATCGCCTTCAGGGCCGAACCCAGCTCGGCGTCCATCTCAGGCAGCAGTGTGGGGAGCATTTCTACGACGGTAACCTCCACGCCCAACGGCTGCATCATGCAGGCGAATTCGCACCCAATAACACCCCCGCCGACGATCAGCAACCGGCTGGGAAGTGCCGGCCAGTGAAGAGCCTCGTCGGAGGTGCAGACTCGCTGCGGATCGCTCGGCCAGCCCGGGATTTCAGCCGGCACCGAGCCGACGGCGATGATCGTCTTGTCGGCGGTGAGTTGATCGGCCTTACCGGCCTGGTCGGTGACGACGATTCCGCCGGTGCTTTCCAGTTTGGCGGCGCCCTTGAAAACAACCACCCCCCTGGCAGCGAACAGGCCCTTGATGCCGCCGCGGAGCGAAGCTATCACCTTGTCCTTGCGTTTCTGGACTTCGGCCCAGTCGAAAGACGCCTCCGCGCCGATGCGAATTCCCCAGTCGCCGGCGTGACCGATCGTATGCATTAACTCAGCCGTCGCCAGCAGGGCCTTGGAGGGAATGCATCCGTTGTTCAGGCACGCGCCACCAAGGTGGCCCTTTTCCACCATAGCAACCTTAGCGCCCATCTGGGCGGCCTTGAGCGCGGCAATATACCCCCCAGGACCGGCACCTATGATGGCAACGTTGTAATGCTGTTTGAACATCGGGATCCTTTCACACCGACAAAACAACAATCGCACAATCGCCTCACTGAGGGTTTCCAGTTGCGATATTAGCTGCCTTCTCGGCCTTTGCTGCGGCCTCGGCAGCTGTGCCGACGTAAAGAAAGGCCGACTCGGGCAGGTGGTCCCATTTGCCGTCGCAAATTTCCTTGAAGCTTCGGACCGTATCAGCCAGCGGGGTGTAGTTGCCTTTCATGCCGGTAAAGGCCTCGGCGACAAAAAACGGTTGGGAGAAGAACCGCTCGATCCTCCTGGCACGCTCGACCACCGACTTGTCCTCTTCGTTGAGTTCTTCCACGCCCAGAATGGCGATGATGTCCTGCAACTCCTTGTATCGCTGCAGTATCTTCTCCACCCGGCGGGCGACGGCGTAGTGTTCCTGACCGACGACGGCGGGGTCTAGGATGCGACTGGAGCTCTCAAGCGGGTCGATCGCCGGGTAGATGCCCTTGGCTGCGATGGACCGCCGGAGCACGACGAAGGCGTCCAGGTGCGTGAACGTGGTCGCCGGCGCCGGATCGGTTAAATCGTCGGCGGGTACGTAGACGGCCTGGACCGAGGTGATGGCGCCGCGCTTCGTCGAGGTTATCCGCTCCTGCAACTCGCCCATCTCCGTGCCCAGGGTGGGCTGGTACCCCACGGCTGAAGGCATTCGACCTAAAAGGGCCGATACTTCCGACCCTGCCTGGCTGAAGCGGAAGATGTTGTCGATGAACAGCAGCGTGTCGGTGCTCCCAGTGTCGCGGAAATACTCCGCCATGGTCAGCGCGGTCAATGCAACTCGGAAGCGGGCACCGGGCGGCTCGTCCATCTGCCCGAAGACCAGTGCCGTGTGGTCTATAACTTTCTTGCCGGTCTGCCCGATTTCGGCCTGTTGCATTTCCAGCCAGAGGTCGTTGCCCTCGCGGGTCCGCTCGCCGACGCCGGCGAAGACGGAATAACCGCTGTGCTCGGTGGCGATTCGGGCGATGAGTTCCTGAATGATCACCGTCTTACCCAGACCCGCCCCGCCGAACAGCCCCGTCTTGCCGCCTCGAACGAACGGGCACAGCAAGTCGATCACCTTGATCCCCGTCTCGAAAAGCTCGCTGTGTGGGTTCAGGTCGGTGAACTTGGGTGGCATCTGGTGAATGTGGCGATATTCCTTGGCCAGGATCGGCCCTCGCCCATCCACCGGTTCGCCGAGGACATTGAATACCCGTCCCAACGTGGCCTCGCCGACCGGTACCATCAACGGCGAGCCGGTGTCCACCGCCTCGGTGCCGCGAGCCAACCCGTCGGTACTGGCCAGCGCCAGACAGCGGACCGTCCCGCCGCCCAGGTGCTGCTGCACCTCACCGACCAACCGCAGAGTCGGCATCTGCACGACGACGGCGTTGTGAATATCCGGGATCTTGTCCTCGGGAAAATCGACGTCAAAAGTCGAGCCGATCACCTGTACTACCTTGCCTACGGTTCCCATCTCCACCTCGCGGCCACCGTAACTATGTGCGGTGGTTTACTCGATATTCCATATTCCTTACGCCGTCGCCTCGGCCCCACCTAGTATTTCCGCCAGTTCGGTAGTAATGGATGCCTGGCGGGCGCGATGGGCCTGCATCGTCAACTGCCGGATCATCTCCTCAGCATTGTCGGTGGCTAGGTGCATTGCCGCCATTCTGGCCATATGCTCGCTCACGATCGAATCCAGCATCGCCTGGTACAGCCGAATATGCAACGTTCGGGCCAGCAGCTTGCTCAGGATCGTTTCCGGATCAGGCAGCAGGTCGTAGTCCTTGGCCCCCGTCTGGCGACCTATAGGTTGCTGCTTGGCCGTGGCTGCGGGCTGCGGCTCGCCAAGCGGCAACAGTGTCAACAGGGTCGGTTGCTGGACGCTCGCTGAAACGTAGCGCGTGTGGGCAACCAGCACCGTATCCAGCTTGCCGGTGAGGAAGCGATCTTTCAACTCCTCGGTGATCAGTGCGACCTCCTTCAAAGGCAAGCCGCCTTCAAATTGCGGCCTCTGCCAACAGGTTTCGATGCCGTGGAAATTCAGGAAGCGGACCGCCTTCTTCCCGACGGCGTAGACTTCCACCTGTCTGCCCTGGTCGATCAGCTCGTCGTATTGCCGTTTGGCCAGGCGGAGCACTCGGAGGTTGTATCCGCCGCACATTCCTCGATTCGATGCAACCACCATAAGCGCGTCCCGCCCCACCCCGGCGCCTGCTTGCAGCAGGGGCTGATCGATCATCGCCCCGGCCGAGTGGACCAGCTTGTGCACGATCGTGGTCAGCGCATCCGTGTAGACGCGAAGGTTCGTCGCCTGGTCCATGCTTTTCTTGAACCGGCTGGTGGCGATCAACTCCATCGTCCGCGTCACTTTGCGGATGTTCTGCACGGCCTTTTGCCGGGTAAGGATTTGCCGGGCCTTGCCCATTACGCATCGCTCTTTCGGTCGATTCCCAGTTCCTTCGCCGCTCGCTCGAATTCCGATAGAGGGGCCGCTTCCTGCTTCGTCAGCTGCGCCGGCTGGTGCAATTTCCTGATGAACTGCGAGATCGCCAACGCCAATTGCTTGTCTGTCTCCTCGTCCAACTCACCGGTAGTCTCGATCTTCTCCACGAGCTAGCCGTGGTTCTGGTGAATGTAGGCCAGTAGATCGCGTTCAATAGTGACGATCTGTGCCACGCCCAACTCGTCCAAGTAGCCTCGCGTGCCTGCGTAAAGGGCGATAACCTGATCGACGGCACTGACAGGCTGGTGCTGGGGCTGTTTGAGCAGCTCGACCAGCCTTCCGCCGCGGTCGAGTTGTCTTTGTGCGGCTACGTCCAGTTCCGTGCCAAGTTGCGAGAACGCCGCCAGCTCGTGGTAGGCCGCTAAGTCCAGCCGCAGAGAGCCGGCGACCTTTTTCATCGCCCTCGGCTGGGCCTTGCCGCCGACGCGTGAGACGCTGATGCCAACGTTGATCGCCGGGCGCACACCCGCGAAGAAAAGCTCAGGCTCCAGGTAGATTTGCCCGTCGGTGATCGAGATCGCATTGGTGGGTATATATGCCGATACTTCACCTTCCAACGTCTCGACGATAGGCAGTGCCGTCATGGAACCCCCGCCCGCCAGTTTGGCCGACCGTTCCAACAATCGACTGTGCAGATAAAAAACGTCGCCAGGGTACGCTTCTCGCCCCGGGGGCCTGCGTAACAGCAGCGATAGCTGGCGATACGCCGCCGCCTGCTTGGATAGGTCGTCGTATACCACCAGGGTATCGGCCCGGCGGGAGTACATGAAATACTCGGCGATGGTGCAGCCGGCGTATGGGGCGATGTACTGAAGCGGCGCAGGGTCGGCCGAGGCCGACACCACCACCACGGTGTAGTCCATCGCCCCGTATCGGCGGAACGTCTCGACGACACTGGCGACGGTGGACTCCTTCTGACCGATGGCCACGTAGACGCAGATTACGCCGGTGCCCTTTTGGTTCAAGATGGTGTCGACGGCGATCGTCGTCTTACCGGTCTTCCGGTCGCCTATGATCAGTTCTCTCTGCCCGCGACCGATTGCCGCCATCGCGTCGATGGCCTTGATTCCCGTTTGCAGCGGGACGCTCACCGGTTCCCGCTCGGCAATGCCGGGGGCCGGGCGCTCCACCGGGGCCGTATGATCTGTCACAATCGCCCCGCGACCGTCCAACGGCTCACCCAGCGGGGTAACCACCCGGGAGATCATCGCGTCGCCGACCGGCACCGACAATAGCTTTCCTGTCGCCCGAACCGTGTCTCCCTCGGAAATGTCTTCATAGCCGCCGAAAACCGCCGCCCCAACCGAATTGGCCTCCAGATTGAATACCTGCCCGTGGGCGCCGCAGTCGAATTCGAGCATTTCCCCGGCCATCGCGCCGGACAGGCCGTAAATTCGCGCTATCCCGTCGCCGACTTCCAGTACCTTACCCACTTGCTGAACGTCCACTTCGCTACGAAAAGAAGCGATTTCCTCACGGATCACACTGGCAATTTCGTCCACGCGAAATCTCATCGAAGCCTACCTTAATTAATCTGCGCCTCGCTTGTGCTGCACTGTCGGCCGGGCCGCCGCCTGCGGGTTGAGCGATGGACGCGTCTTAAAGGCCCGGCGTGGTCGCCCCGCGGGATAAAAACTCGTCCAGCCGCCGGGTCAAGGTGTCCTTCATCTGCTCCAAGCCGCTTCGAACACTGACGTCTGTCACCTCATCGCCGACCTGCACCACCAATCCGCCGAGGATCGATTCGTCCACCCGCAGGTCCAAAACCACATTCGCGCCAAGCTTAGCCGTCAGCGCCTCGACGACGGCCTGGCGAGCAGAGTCATCCAACGGCACCGCCGAGGTCACCCGCACGGCCACCACGCCCTGCTCGACCTGCACTCGCCGCTGAAAGGCCGAGGCGATGCTCTGCAGGGTGCTTAGCCGACCGTGCCGGGCTATCACGCCCAGCGTATCACAGATCAGATCGCTCACGCGCCCGCGAAACGCCCGTTCGATCGTGGCCGACTTGTGCTCAGTCGGCACCAGCGGGCTGTCGCACCACCGCAGAAAATCATCCTCGTCCGCCAGCAGCGTCGCCACATTCGTCAATTCCGCCAGTATGTCCGCCGATACGCCACGCACCTGCGCCAGCGGCAGAAGCGCCTCGGCATATGTCTCAGCAACAGATTGTTCGGACGAAAAATCCATCCATCAGCTCCGCCCAGGTGTTTCGATTGCGAAGGCGCCATTTCCATGCAAAATCGGCATCCGCAATTAAGTTTTTTTCTTCAACTCACTGACGCTTTCCTCAACCAGTCGGCGATGATCTTCCGGAGATATCTCCTTGCGAATAATCTGCCCGGCAACGCTGGTGGCCAGGTCGGCGGTTATCCTGTAAATCTCATCCAGGGATTCGCGCTTGGCCTGGTCTATCTCTTCACGAACCTCCGCTAAAGTGGCTTGGGCCGTGCTGTTGGCCTGGGCGATAATCTCGTTGCGGTCGGCCTCCGAGCGGGCGGCGGCTTGAGCCATCAACTTATGGGCCTCCTGCCCGGCGGTCTCCAGTTGGGACCTGTACTCGGCCAGTAATTCGGCGCTCTCGGCCTGGCGGCGCTCGGCGTCGGCGATGTTGTCGGCTATGGCTTGTTCTCGCGCCTGAATCGCCCTAAGCACGGGCTTCCATGCAAACCGGCCCAGAATCACCAACAGGACCACAAACAGCCCCACAGCCCAGATCGCGTTTCGCCAACGCTGGGGCTGGATCAACGAATGGTCGGCCTGCTCCTCGGCCAGCAGCGTCGGCGTGAAGACCAACACCACCACTGCGATCAAGGCGATGGTAAGACAAGTCGATGTTTTACCGCGCAGACACATTGCTCGACCCGACGAATTTCCGTTCCGAACCGGTGCGATCAATCGAGGACCGCTATCAAACACAAGACGATGGCGAACAGCGTCACCCCTTCAATCATGGCCGACGGCAGCAGCCAAGCCAGGAACATCTGCCCGGCCGCTTCGGGCTGGCGGGCAACGCTCTCGACGGCGCTGGTTGCAATTCGGCCAATGCCGAGACTTCCGCCAATCACCGCCACGGCAGCGGTAAGGCACGCGCCCAACTTCACCACGGACTGTCCGGAAAAACCCGAATCTGCCGCAGGCTTACTGCCTACCTCTTGGGCAACGGCCGTGTCGGTCACCGCAAAGAGAATCAACACAAGAATCATCACCGATAGAACTCTGTTCATCACATCTCTCCACCTAAGAAAGTCCCAACCATGGCCCGAACAATCACGGACAACGCTATACAACTCTAATGCTGCGTACCCATAGCCAAGCCTATGAACAATGCGGATAAAAAGGTGAAAATGTACGCTTGAATCAGCCCAACCAACAACTCAAGCAACATCATCGCCAACACGCCTATCCCCGCCGGCAAGCCAACCAACGGAATGGACCATCCCTCGGAGGCCTGGGCGAAGGTCATCAGCACAGCCAGCAGGATATGCCCGCCGGTCATGTTTGCAACAAGGCGGATACACAACGCAAAACACCTGGTTACATACCCGATCATCTCCACTATCAGCATCATCGGCCACATGAATAGCCCGACGACCCCTGGCACGGCTGGCACGAATCCGTTTAGCCAACTCCAGACGGCAAGCACTGCCGCTGCCGGCCACGGCCAAGTCCGACGCTCAAGCAGCTGCGCGCATCCCATCCACAGGTTAGCCCCAGCCCGCACGCGAGGACCTTCATGCCCCGGTTGCTCTTCGTTCGGCGCGCCTTTCCACAGCCTGAGAAACTGCGTCCAGTACCCCGCAAAAACCACTAGAAGGAACGTCATCGCTGCGAACGCCGCGCAAACACACACGCCGCTGGCAGGGGTTCCGCCGATCGGCGTGACGTTCATCGGCCTGCCAGCGGCGTCCGAGCCGCCCCAGCCGGCCAGGC
>JABMQG010000452.1 GCA_013203365.1 Planctomycetota bacterium
CATCTGCTCAGCCGCAGGGGTTCGACTGAAGGCTTGGCGGATCAAGCAAACCTCGGCGAAAGATTTTTCTTTTTCTCGCCGTATCGTTCCCCGAAATCAGCAGTTCCTGGTCGATCATCTGCAGGCGCAGGCGCCGCTGGTGTGCGAGAACAGCTTTACCGTTGCGCAGAACATGCCGGTGTACATGCAGTTCACCGCCTTGAACCACACTATGGCAATATTCTGCAACGATCGCCAGGTCGGGTTCTTCCCGCAAGGCGGAGGCGGGTTCGGCGATGTGTTGCTGGCCGGAGAGATAAAGAAGGGGTCCAACAACATACGCCTGCTGATCTGGGCCGACGTGGCGCCCAAGGACTTGAGCGAGGCATTTCACCTGTATCGCCTGGAGGATAACCTCACCGCAGCCAGCGAATGGCGTTTTCGGCCGTGGACGCTTCCGAACGCAACGGTCGGCAATGGTTCCAAGGGCGCTCCAACATGGTATTTGGCCACGTTCAAGAGCCCCAAAGTGGATCAGCCACTGTTCCTGGCCATGGCCGGCGCCAATAAGGGGCAAATCTACCTCAATTCCCACAATGTAGGACGTTTCTGGTCCGCCGGGCCGCAAGAGCACTACTACCTGCCCGAGTGCTGGTTCCGCGAGGTTAACGAACTGCTGGTTTTCGATGAGACCGGTAGTCAGCCCGTCAGCACCAAACTGCAATTCAAGCCACTCGGCCCTTACGCTGGCGAGTGATTCTATTCTATTGGCGGTTGGCTGGTGACGAACGAGCTGGAATCCCGCCTTTTTTAAACCGGTGGGGATACAATGATCCAATGGCTCAAGTAAGCAACGCGGATATCGCCTCGGCATTTGAGCAGATTGCCGACCTGATGGAGATTCTCGGGAAAGATCCCTTCCGGGTGAATTCCTACCGAAAGGTCGCCAGGGTCGTAGGCGACTGCCCAGCCGATGTGGGTGCGATGGCCCAGGCCGGCCAAGCGACGGATTTGCCGGGCGTCGGGGCCGGTTCAGCAAAAAAGATCGTCCAGTTTGTAACAACCGGCAAGATCGAAGTGCTTGACGAGCTACTGGCCAAGGTTCCGCCCAAGCTGCCGGAGTTGCTGGAGGTCGCCGGGCTGGGGCCCAAGACGATCGCCAAGCTATGGAAGCAGGCCGACGTAGTCGATAAGGACTCGCTGGCCCAGGCCATCGGCGACGGTCGGCTGCTGAGCATCGAGGGGATTGGGCCAAAGAAGGTCCAGCAGCTGCGCAAGGCCCTGGAATTCGCCGCACAGGCCGGCGGGCGACTGCGGCTCGACGAAGCCACAGAATATGCCGCTCGGTTGGTGGCGGTCGTGGCGGCCATCGACGGCGCCGAGAGTCCGACAGCAGCCGGGAGTCTGCGGCGGGGGCGAGAAACCGTGGGAGACATCGACATTCTCTGCACGACGGCCGGGCGAGGCCGGGCGGCAAAGATCATCCAGGCGTTCGTCCAGACCAAGCAATTGGAAATCGATAAGGTCATCGGCGCCGGCCAGACCAAGGCCAGCATCGTGTTGGCCGGCGGGGTTCAGGTGGACCTTCGCGTCGTGCAGGGCGGCAGCTTCGGGGCGGCCCTGCAATATTTCACCGGATCCAAGGCCCATAACGTCAGGCTGCGAGAAATTGCCGTGAATAAGGGGCTGAAACTCAACGAGTACGGCCTGTTTGAAGGCGATCGGCAGCTGGCCGGCCGGACAGAAGACGAAATCTACCAGGCTCTGGCCCTGACGCCCGTTGAGCCGGAATTGCGGGAAGACCACGGCGAAATCGACGCGGCCGGTCAAGGCAGACTGCCCCAACTGGTGGCAATAGATGACATCCGCGGCGATCTGCACATGCACACCACCGCCAGCGACGGTTTGGAGAGCATCGAGACGATGGTTGCCGCCTGCCGTGCCCGGGGCTACGCCTACATGGCTGTGGCTGACCATTCCAAGTCCCAGGTGCAAGCCAACGGGCTGGACGCCGCACGACTCGCCAAGCACCACAAGGCCATAGCCGCCGCCGCAAGCGGAATTCGGGTCTACTTCTCATGCGAAGTGGACATCTTCAAGGACGGCTCGCTCGATTTCGACGACGACGTGCTTGCGACGTTGGACATGGTCATCGCGGCTCCGCACTCGGCGCTGTCCCAAAAGCGACATGACGCCACCGCGAGGATCATCCGGGCGATAGAGAACCCGCTCGTGAAGGTGATAGCCCACCCCTCCGGCCGATTGATCAACGTGCGAGCGGGCATGGAACTGGGCATTGAGGAGATAGCCGCTGCCGCAGCCGCAAATGACGTCGCGCTTGAGATCAACGCCTATCCCCTTCGCCTGGACCTGCGTGACACGCACGTCCACGCCGTCGTCGAAGCCGGCGCCAAGCTCATCATCAACACCGACGCCCACACGGTCGGCCACCTGGACTACATGCATTACGGCGTCCTGACCGCCCGCCGCGGCTGGGCCAAAGCCGCAGACGTGGTCAACACGTACCCGGCCGCAAAGTTTGAGAAATGGATGCAAAGGTGAGCAGGCGGCTAGTACTACAGTCGCGTTTTATATTTTGCTGATACTATTCCTATCGGCACTGGGTGTTCCGGCTGGGA
>JABMQG010000453.1 GCA_013203365.1 Planctomycetota bacterium
AATAATTAAGTTAAGCGTACCATTTCCCGACATGTTAAATGGGTCGGGATAGCACGGATCGTGAGCTATCCATGGGAGCAGTTTTGGGCGGCATGGTTTCTGCCGGCATATTATTAGGCAATGACGAAACGCAAGTCTGCTCAGCCGAGAGCACGCGGCTTGCAGGCGGCGGCTTTAATTGCCGGAAGACGTCAGATTCCCCAATGAGAAAATTCGCTTCGGGCCGGCAGCTCAATGTCCAGCCCAGCAGGGGTCAGTGCAGACCAAAATAGATCACGGCAGCGTAGGTGTCGTCTTGCACTAGAGTCACCGTACGGAATTCAGAGTTACTAATATGCGCCGAGCCAATAAATCGCGGTTGTCTGAGCATCTCCAGGGGGCGGATCACCAGATACGCCATGCGAAGAAGCGTGAAAAATCTTCTCGGACAAAGTGGTCAGGGCTCGAACAACTTGAACCACGGTTAATGTTGAATGGCGACGGCCTTGCGTCGTTGGCGGCCCATGATTTCTTGGAACTGGGTTTGGGTTATGGCTGGGCGTTTGGCGCCGCCCCTGTCCGCCAGGACGGTCGCCCCGACACGCTGCTGATCGCCGATGTCGACGCGGACGCCGAGCTTCTGCTTGCAGCGGCAACGCCGGGAACCGTGGTTCACCGGCTGGACAACGCCTCCGACGGCATCTCGCAGATCAGCCGGATCCTCGACAGCTATCAGGGTATCGAACAGATCGTCATCCTCTCGCACGGCAGCCAGGGGCGGATCGACCTGGGCGGCTCCATAATCGACGCGACAGACCTCCAGGGGTCCTCCGGCGAGCTGGGCGTCTGGCGGCAGCACCTGGCCGAAGATGCCACCATCGTACTGCTGGGCTGCAACGTGGCTGCAGGGGACGCCGGCGAGCAGTTTGTCAGCACCCTGGCGTGCCTGACCGGCGCGGATGTGGCCGCCTCCACCAACGCCACCGGCTTCGGCGGCGACTGGACCTTGGAGTACCGCACAGCCGGCACCTTAGTGGACTTGCCTTTTGACGTGGACGCACTGGAGCAGTTTGGGCTGACCCGGTCGCTTTACGCGGCAGACGCCTATGAGCCGAACGAATCAACAGGAGCGGCCACCAACATTGGTACGTTGGCCGGGACCTGGTCGTACAACGGATTGACGATCCATACTGATTCGGACGAGGACTTCTTCCGCTTCGCGACGACGGCGACTGGGACTGGCAGTGATTACGTAAGGATAACGTTGGTCGACGGTTCAGGCAGCACGCCCACTGATATCGACATGGTGCTGCTTGATTCGGGTGCCAACTATGTGGGTTCGAGCGGGAGCACGGGCCTGAGCGAACAGATCAGCCTCAGCGGACGCGCGGCTGGTACATACTACCTGAGAGTGTATGGTTACAGTAACTCGACGAACCAGTACAACCTGTCGATCGTGGCGCCGGTGGCGTTGCCGGCCCTTACCGTCTCGGTCGGGACTACGGCCCACACGGCGGGGCTGGGGGCCTCGATTGTAGATTCAGGCCTGACCGTAAGTAACAGCGGGGCAGGGTCGGTCACGTCAGCGACGGCGTCGATCGTCTCGGGCATCAAGAGCAGCGAAGACATCCTCGAGTTGCCGGCGATCGGTGGAATTTCCACCGAGTACGACAGCGGCTCGGGCGTGTTGACGATCACCAGCGCCGGCGGGCTCAACTACGGCCAGTGGGAAACGATCCTTCGCCAGGTGACGTATCGGAATCAGCAGTCGCCCTTCGCCACGCTCAACAACCGTTCCGTTCGATTCACGCTGGCCGGTGTGAACTCCGCCAACAAGGCGGTGTCGGTTGACCTGCCGATCGACGCGGCCATCCGCAGTCGGATCGAGGAGGCCTTCAGCGTGGTCGAGGCGGTGGGCGATGGGATTCTCGATCTCGCCGGCTTGCCGATGTACACCGACCAGACGGAAGTGCCCTACACGGGCGGCCGGACGGTCACGGACCTGTTCTACCCGCACCAGGAAGACCTCGACGCCAGCGGCAACCCCATCGCCGAGTACGACCGGTCGATTCAGCCGCAGCAGATCGGTACGTTTCTGGCGCTGTCCAACGCAGTGTCGAGCTATCTCGACGGCGCGGGTAACGCCGCGACCACGGACGGGCTGAACGCGGCCCTGGCAGGGCGGCTGGCGACGATCGTGACCGGCTCGACGCCGCTGATCCAAGTGACCACGCAGTTCACCAAGCCGACCGACACCGACGAGCGCTCCATCACGGTGACCGTCACCATCAGCACGGCCAAGGGCGATCAGCAGGCCCTGGACCTGGGCGACGTGGCGAGCGACCTGAACCTGCGGCTGCCCGACGGGCCCACGGTCAGTTGCGGCGGCGGCGCGGACATGGTGTTCTCTGTCGCGGTCGATCTGCAAGGACACACCTACGGCGGCGCGCTGGCGCAGAACAAGGTGACGCTGGGCTTCAGCACGCTGGCGGCGATCGCGGGCCTGTCGTTCAGCGGGCTGGACACCACGATGGAAATCGGCGCCATCCGCGGCCTGATCGTCGAAGGCAGCGGCACGATCGCCGCTCGGTTCCCGGTGATCTTTTCCGGCACCGACAGCCGGACGCTCGACAACTGGTCGGGCGGGGCCGGCGTGGTCACCGGCTTCGGCACGCGGGTGGGCACGGCGAACATCACGATGCCCATCTCGGCCTCGATCGCCGGCGTCTCGGCCACCACCGCCAACACGAGACTGGTCATCGAAGACGACGACATATTCGATTCCGATTCGGCCACGTACACGACGACCGATTTCGAAAAACTGCAGTTCTTCGCCACCATCAACGTGGAGAACATCATCCAGGAGATTCTCAACGTCGGCGGGCTGTTCGAGACGCTGGAGAACTCCGGCGAGTCGCTCTTTGGTGTGCGCGTGCCGTTTGTGAAGGACACGACGCTGGGCGATCTGTTCGACTTCAGCGAGGTGTTCGACCAGGCCGTCGGTTCGCAGGTGGACGTGGTCGAGGCCCTGCTGAACACCCAAGGGCGCGACGAGCTGACCGACTTTCGTCTGCCGTTGTCCGACGACACCCAGCCCAAGGCGTCGATGTGGTCTGACCTGCGGGCCGGCTTCCAGTTCGGCATCGTGCTCAACAACGCTTGGCCGATTACACCGGTGACCGTGGTCGAGGACCTCTCCCGCCAGACACTCAACGACCTGGTGACAGCTATCAACACCGCACTGGTCGACGCAGGGCTGGACATCGAGGCCAGCAACGTCAGCAACAAGATCGTCTTTACGGCGACAGATGTGTCGATCCGGCGCTTTGCGGTCGTGCCGTTGGCGCCGGCTGCCGGCCGGCTGAGCCCGACGTCGCCGCCGGCCGATCTGAACACGCTGACTATAGGCACGGCCTATTACTACCAGGTGACCGGAACAACCACCGGCACAATCAAGGGCACGAACTACTACTCGCTAGACACGTCGGTAGCCGCGGCGGCCGTCCATTCGGGCTTGTTGAGCAACGGCCAATCCGGCGTGGTCAAGCTCACGCGCGTGGGGGCGCAGGCTGCATGGGGCTCCACCCGCCATGGCATCACCTCCGCCGAGGCCGCCTCGCAGCAGATGTTCCTGCTTGAGTCGGCCGACCTGGACATTCGGCGTCTGGGCGTTATGGCGCAGGACGGGTCTCTGGGCGTTCTGGAATCACTCACGCAGGGCACGCTCCGCGCCTCGCTGCCGTTTGCAGCCGACCTGACGGGTGCCGCGGCCTTCCAGGTGACTGTCGGTGGCTCGACGTACGCCGTCAGCGTCGCCGACAACAATCGAAGCGACCGCCTTGAGAGCCTGGCCGACGTGCGGTCAGGGCTTCAGACGGCGGGCATCGCATCGACGCTGCTGGACGCCCGGCTGGTGGACGCACAGGGTAACGTTGCCCCTGCGACACTGGTGGCACTCACCGATTACTATCTCCAGTTCTTCCTTCCGACCGGCAGTTCGGCCAGCACGTTCAGCGTCACGCCCATAAGCGACATTCGCTCCAATGAGCTTTTGCCGATCGGCTTTCTGGTCGGCGAGGCGTCGGCCAGCCCTCGGCCCGAGGCCCTGCGGACATTCGAGGATTTCCAGGACGAAGACCTGTTCCCCGACATCACGATCACACCGGTGTACGACAATGTCGCCAACACCGTGACACTGCAGTTCAAGGCCTCGCGCACGCTGTCGGACCTGGACCAGGCCGCTGGAATCGGCTTCAGTATCTCGCCGCTGAGCGGCTTCACCGCCGCCGACGGCACGACTGTGACGTTCTCGCCGACGGTCGCCATCGCGTTCAGCCTGGAGTTCCAGATCGCCCCGACCTCGCCGATCAACCTGGCCGGCGGGGCCGACACGCCCATCAACGGTCGGCTGACCAGCAACGCCAGCTTCACCGTGGACCTGGTGCTGGACGACCGCTATGACGTCACCGTACCCAAGGTCTGGACCGACGGCAACGGTGACATCCAGGAACTGATCGGCGACGTGAACCGCGCCCTCAAGCAGGCCATCAACTCCCTGGGGGGGACGGAAGACCTGACGGCTGACCGCCTGGTCGCGCGGCGCAATCTCGACAACAATCGCCTGGAACTGGTCACGGCCGTGCCGACCAATTCGGGAGCGGCCATCAGCATTACGCACACTGGCGGGCGGCTGGGCTCCGATCTGATCTCGCCGTTCATCCACAACGGCGAGCACTACGTCCTGTCGCTGAGCGTCAGTGACACCAGCGACAACACGTCCTGGGCCGACCTGCTGCTGGATCTTAACAACGCCCTGTCGAGCGTCACCATCGACGCCAACAGCAACGGCGTCATCGACAGTGGCGAGGTCGAAGTGTCGCTGGCGGCGTCGGTGATGGCTACAACGATCTCCGACGCCTCCGGCGCGCTGGTGAGCGAGGTTTGGCTGTTCTCCACCGCCCCGGCGGGCGCGAACTGGCAGGCCGTTATGAACGTGCTGGCCGATGGGACGGCCGTCAGCGAGTTGGGTCTGACCGATGGCAGCGGAGCGGCCAGCGTTAGACTGACCGCGGTGGCGTTGGCCTCGGTGCCGCTGC
>JABMQG010000454.1 GCA_013203365.1 Planctomycetota bacterium
GTACGGCAGGGCGGCCTCCAGCAACTGCAGGCCGTCCCACCTGACATTCCCGTCCCGGTCCGCATACCCATGGGCAACGTCCACGCAGTAACCCACCCGAACCGTCTGGTCGGGGTTGAGCCGATGGTAATCGTTCAGCTCCTCTGCCATCTGCTTTATCTCTTCAGGCAGCGTAGGCGGCTCGGCAAGGCAAGACATCGGCTCTATGGTCAGCCAGCTCAAGCCGCGGTCCTTGGCTATAACCATAAGCTCTTTCGTGTGCCTGATGTAACGATCTATCCCCGGGCGTTTCAGACCCATCTGGTCTCTAAGCACAGCACCAGGACTCGACCCGGCCGAGTCGGAGCCCAACAGGGCGGCCACCTCTATCAGACGCTCGTAATTCCGCCTGGTCAGCTGCTCGATGCCGGGTTCGTCGCGGAAGAACCCGCCCAACTCGCGATGGGACGTGAAGACGCTGTGGATTCGAACCCCGTAATCTTCCGCTTGCCGTCTGAGCTGAATGAAGTATTCATCCGGCAGCTGGTAAACTTCAAAAAACGTGCCGAATTGGGCGTAGTGGATGTCTTCTTCCGCCAGCAGGCGAAACAACCACTCAAACGAGAACCGGTATTCGATCGGGTCGGTTTTTACGCCCAACCTCAGTTGTAACGGACTGGCCATTAACGTCTCCCTGACTGCCTAAGACAACGGTTGCACCGCGCCGAAGTCCATCCGGCTCAGTATACACTTACGTCACAGCCGTTCATAAAAAACGAATCGGCTATTTTACATCGCTCCAGGCTGCCGTTCACGCAATTTCGCCGGCACTTTGTCACCCAACAGGTCCGCAAACCAGCGGTAGCGACAACGGTCTCGCCCATACAGCCCCTTCTATTGGCCGGTAAATTGTGTATAACATCCTCTTTGTATTAGACTTTATAATGGTCCACCTGCTGAATTAACCAGGAAAGCTATATGAGCACTCAAAATACAAATAACAACTGGCTGGAAACCTGCCTGGCGGCCATAACTAAGGCCAGGGTCTCCGTTTTCGGCGATTTCTGCCTGGACGCGTACTGGATTATCGATCCGGACGATACCGAGTTGTCCGTCGAGACGAATCTGCCCGTCCGGCGGGTCAGGGAGCAACGATACAGCCTGGGCGGGGCCGGAAACGTCATCGACAACCTCGTGGCCCTCGGCGTCGGAACCGTGCAGGCGGGCGGGCTCATCGGAGACGATCTGTTCGGCAGGCAGATGGTGGAACAACTCGAACACCTCAATGTCAATTGCCAGGGCCTGCTGAGATGCCAACAGGACTGGCAAACCCTCGTCTACGCCAAGCCATGCATAGGGCAGGCAGAGCAAAACCGCATCGACTTCGGCGGATTCAACGCACTGGCAGCCGAAACCATCGAAGCATTAGCGCAGAAACTCGACCGCATGGCCGGCCAGTCGGACGTGGTTATCCTGAACCAGCAGATACCAGGCGGCGTCTCCACAGCCGAGATGATCGTGAAGATCAACGAAATCGTCGCCTCGCACTCCAACTGCAAGTTCATCGCCGACTCCCGTCATAGGGCGCAACTGTACCGTGGCTGCCTGCTTAAGCTCAACTCCCACGAGGCGGCAAAGCTGGCGGGCCAGCCGCGGCCACTCGATGAACGCATAACCGCGGAACTGGCCAACGACTTGGCCACCATGCTGTTCAAACGCGTTGGCCGGGCCGTATTCATCACACGCGGCGAAAACGGTTTGATCGTCGCCGACCATGCCGGGTTGCACGAGGAGCCAGGCATCCAGATCATCGAGCGAACCGACCCGGTTGGGGCCGGCGATACGGTGGTCGCAGCCATCAGCGCGGTGATGGCCAGCGGAGGCGATTGCACATCGGCCGCTAAACTCGGTAACATCGCCGCCGCCATTACCGTCCGCAAACTACAAACCACCGGCACGGCAAGCCCGGACGAGATCCTACAGGTCGGCCCCAACCCCGACTACATCCACCTGCCGGAATTGGCTGACGACCCAAGACAGGCACGGTACCTCGACGGCACCGAAATCGAGCTGATTCGACGCCTGCCCCATGAACTCGACATCCGACACGCCATCTTCGACCACGATGGAACCATCTCGACTCTTCGACAGGGCTGGGAACAGATAATGGTCCCGATGATGGTCCGCGCGATCCTCGGCCCGCTTTATGAAGACGCCGATGAGGCGCTCTACCACAAGGTGGTCGATACCGTCGGCATTTTCATCGACAAGACCACAGGCGTGCAGACCCTCGTGCAGATGCAGGGACTTATCAAACTGGTCAGGCAGTTCGGCTGCGTGCCGGAAGATGAGATTATGGACATACACGGCTACAAGGCCGTCTACAACCACGAACTGCTGGCAATGGTGCGAAAACGCGTCGAAAAACTCCGTAAATGCGAGTTGGACACGAGCGATTTTCTCATGAAGAACGCTCAGCTGCTCCTGGAGAGACTCCACGCCGCCGGTGTGAAGCTCTACCTCGCCAGCGGCACCGACCAGACCGACGTCCTCGCCGAGGTCCAGGCAATGGGGTACGCTCACCTGTTCGAAGACAGAATCTTCGGCGCCGTCGGCGACGTTACCGTCGAAGCCAAGAAGGTCGTCCTCGAGAGGATCATTCGTCAGCACAACCTGAAAGGCTCCCAACTCGTCACCTTCGGCGACGGACCCGTCGAGATCCGCGAGACCAAAAAACGCAGCGGTATAACGGTGGGGGTAGCAAGCGATGAAGTGCGAAGGTTCGGCCCCAACCCGGTCAAACGAGCCAGGCTCATCCGGGCCGGCGCCGACATCATCGTGGGAGACTTCACCCAGCTTCGCCAACTGCTGGTACTGCTGGGAATCAAGGGCAACTGACGCCAGTACTACATCGACGATCCGCACAAACCCGCCGAGATCGCTAACAAGTTCCGGACCCCGCGGTTCGGCCTGAAGCTGGCCAATTTCGGACCACCCCA
>JABMQG010000455.1 GCA_013203365.1 Planctomycetota bacterium
AGTTCCAGCACCGCCTGGGCGCCCATTGTGACCTCGGCGCCGACGGCGGCGTATGTTGGATTATTCAGGTCCCGGCTCGTTCCGCCGGTTCCGCAGCCGGTGCCCCAAGTCCATCTCCGGTGGATCGCCTCCATCGCGTCGGCGTCGAAGTCGCCTCTCATGCTGACACGCTGGCCCTCCACGTCCACCTGCACCGATCGGAGGTCCTCACGCCGAAGAATTCCCTCTCCCAGCAAAAAACCGATCGCCAAGGCCTCCAACTGTAGCGGCAGGCACAGCATGCCCACTCGAAGCTCGCCGTCGTTGAGGTCAAGCTCTATCCGGGCCTCCTGCACGACAGGATCGACGGCAGAGACAAATCGGCCGGCCTCGAGCCTGCGGATCGGAGATGGCTTGCATGGGTCCATCGAATAACCGACCAATCGTTTACTTGAAGCATCCGAGCTGGCATGCCCGAATGTGAACGCCCATCTCGTCGCACAGCCGACCGATCTGAGCAGGGGGGGTGTCCGTCCGCTCGGCAAGGGCCAGCAGGAAGCGACAAGGCACCTTTGAATCCTTGGCTGCTCCGGTAATCGCCTCGCGAAGCTGTTCTTCATCACTCGGGCTGGGCATTTGCACTTCTCCTCGTCCCAAAAGAGAACTTCACAAAACCACCATCCCCACCCTTCTGCCGGATCAACGCAAGCCGTCGATAAAGTGCACTTGGCCGGCCTGCCACGCCCCTTATTTACATGCCGATTTCGACCGCGGGCGAAGGCAGCTGCCTTTTGATCTCAGCCAGACGGTATTCCAAACCCGCCCCTCGAAGGCTGGATAGATCCACACTGCCGTTGCGCCTGATGTATATGCCAGGGTGCACGGCCCGCTCGGCTGCGGAGGCCTCCGGGTAAAACTGCATGCCGTTGGTCTCCACACCCATGATCGTACCGGCGTATGCCGCCAGCAATACGTGCGGGATCTGTGCCAGCATGGGATTCGTCAGGTCCTGCACCATTAGTGTCATGCCATGGGCCTTGGCCCAGCACGCACTCAGCAGGGCGCCTGAGAGGGTCTTGCAAGTCTTCAGCGCCACACCGGTCCAACCAAGCTCCCTGCCAAGCTCGATCATCCGCCAATCATGGGCGCTTTCGTCCAGGAACAACGGCTTGCGGGCCGACAGACTGTGCACGTCGATTCTATTGTTCGGCAGGTCGTAAGGGAACGGCTGCTCAACGTACAGAATCATCCCGTAGATGCGGGGATGCTCGTCGCACAGGCGGTCCAGAATCTCGTTTACGTAGGCTGGGTCGGTCACGGTGCAGTTGAAGTCCGCAGTCAGCCAATCCACGCCGCTATCTACTGCGATCCGACCCACCTTCACCAGGCGGTCGTAGTCCCACGCCGAGTCCGTGCCGCGAAGCTTGACCTTCAGGCACGTCAGACCGTCGGTCTTGATCCACTCCGTCAGTACCACCGGGTAGCCATCGTCCGGCTCGCTTCCCGTCAGTTCCGTCTCGTCGCGCAGGTCCAGCCCGCCAACCAAATGCCAAGCGGGCATCCGTTCACTACGCTTCCGCGCGAGAAAATCTTCAGGATATCTGCCTGCAAAATCGACCTGCGAGCCATCCGCCTCGGTCAGGAAGAAGGCTAAATCACGATTCATGTACTTTGCGTTATACGTTTCGAAGCTCGGCACCTTGTGCAACGTGCCGTAGGCGTCGTGCAGTGCCAGATCGAACAACGAGCAACACACCAGCCCTGCCAACCATGGCATTTGCTCGCTGCCGGGCCCACGCTGGTCGTTGCTCTTGGCCAGCAGTTCCCCAAGTAAACGACGATCGAATTCGTGGGTTATCTCAATCGGATGGCCTTGCTCCTCAAAACCCGCCCAAGCCTCGGCCAGCATCACGCAGAACCCCTTGAGGGCCTCGTGCCTGCTCTCGTAGGCCAGGCTGCTCGGCCAGACCCACTGTACGCTCAGCGGCGTCTCCCCCCAACCCACCGCGGTCCTGCCACTCGAATCGGCAACTTTCACGCACGCCCTGGCGCAGGTGACGTGAGTCAATGTCTCCGGGCCGAATTTCAACGGCACTCGCGTCCGAACTGGCAAGAAATACAACGAAGCTCCAACAACACGAACGTCTGTCGCTTTACTCATAGCTTTATCCTTAATGGTATAACCTTGCCACTCAAGCCGACCCTGCCTGCAAGCCATCCCCTCAGCAGATGCTTCGGGGGCCAACACCCTTTGCTAGCACTCCTCTGCCGCCAACGACACTTGCAGAGGTGATACGACGATTTCTTCAACAATCCGGCTGTTCAGCGACAACTACGCGTTCAGGTCCAACTCCAGCGGCTCGATGAATTGCATCGCCACACCAGCATCGTCGGCTTTGACCAACGGCTCGGACCGTATGATGATGGCCTGGCTTTGAAACTCCTCCAACATGAACGAGTTGGTCGTGCTGCGCGGCACGGACAGACGAATCCCCACTTTCCTGGCCGGGACCGCTTTGGCCAGCTCGGCGATCGGCACGGTCATATACACCCCGCCGTCGGAAACATTGACGGCACGAGTCTTGAACAAAACCAAAACCTTTGCCTTGCCCTCACCGTCCAGCACCGAAATCGGGCAGGCCAGGGCCCACCGACGATGCTTGCGTTTTTCACGTGGCGTAGTCGACATATCAGTACTCCCACCGAAAATCGGTTTTGTCGGTCAGTCCGAACTCCTTCAGCCATTCCTCCAACTGCCCCTCGGGCAGACCCTGCTGCTTGGCGGGAGGCTCTCCACTTTCCTTAACCTCCGGCCGGCTCTTCAGCACGCGGGCAAAGGCCAGCGACTCCATCACCTTGCAACGCCGACGCTTCGCCCGTTTCTGCACGGCCCGATCGCCGCTGACAACCGTAAGCCGCCGAGGAGCAGTGTGCGAGTCTATCAGGTCGCCAATGACCTCGTCGGCCGTCCGCCGCCCGCTGTAATAAGCCGATACGACGCCAAGGCCCCCAGCCCGCTTGGCCGCCCGCATCCCAGCCTTCGGGGCCGGGCCGTCAAAGACAACCGTCACGGCCATACATTCTCGCTGGGCATAGTCGGCCAACAACATGCCCACTCCGCCGCGACCGGCGTCAACAGCCAACTCCGCCAATGCGAACATCAAGTTGTTGCCATCCACTAAGATGCGCACTAGACGAATCATAGGCCAAAAGCCTGTTTCTGACAAGGTTGTAATTCCCGGTTGCTTAGTGGCTCTTAGTCTTTCTCGCCAATGGCGTCCGCATCTTCAGGACTTTTTCCCCGGCTTCCGCCGCCCACATGTCGTCCACAGACTTGCCGGTGGACTGGCCGTCTGGTACAATCCCGCCCCGATTGAACGTTCAATGTGCAGCCTGCGACTGGCTTTCGGTTGCATAGTTTTATTTAGAGCGGTCTTAATCTAGGTGTGCGATAGGGCTTTCTCAGCCCGTTCGTCACGAGCAAGGGCGTTTAGCTCAGTTGGCTAGAGCGCATCCCTTACAAGGATG
>JABMQG010000456.1 GCA_013203365.1 Planctomycetota bacterium
CACCCAAAATGCCAGCGACACCGCCACGCTGATCGCCGACATGTGCCAGGTCATCATTGGCTGCATGACTGAGCCGGAGACGGTGATGGCCTTCATGCGGCAGATAAACGAGGTGATCATCGAGTTCAGCCGTGTACAGGCCGAACTGATTGGGGATGCGTTGATCATGCCGGGACACATCATGCTCTCCAACGCAGGCTTTTCGGGAATGTCAATCTCCGACGACAACCTGGCGGTACTTTCACCGGATGTGAACGTCCGATTCAACCTTCCGCTCGATGATGAAATAGGGCGGGCGATGGGCGGCGTGGCCATTCATTCCTGCGGAAACTGGTCGCACACTATGGGACTGATCAGGCGGCATTGCCCCTCTTGCGTTGCTATCGACTGCGCGGTGGATCACGAGATGGACCCCAACCCGAACGATCCCGTGGTTGTGCGAGACGCAATGGCCGGGACCGGCATCGCTGTAAATGTTCGCATGGGCCCGGAGACGGATCGGATGGTCGAGACGGTCCGACGGTTGCTCCATCCTGATATCAAGCTAATCGTGCACGTCGTCCCACGGAACCCGGAGGAGGCAGAACGCAACTATTACACGCTCGATTCCATGCTTGCGGAGTATTTCGCCGGAACCGCTGCCGCTGAGAGGCCGCAGGACGGTATTTGAATGCCCGGCTCCGACTGTGCTGAAAACGGGGCCCTATCCTCGTCCAACCAGACAGAAGTCTTGCTCTCGAACAGGACGAAACCATCGACTATAATCCGGGTGGGACTTTTTTTCTTTTTTTTTGGGGGGGGTAAACGAAGGACCGGCGACCTGCCGGTTGCACCGAAAGGATATCATGGCAAAATTCACGTACGGTTCGGCGACATGGTTGGCCGCCTGTTTGCTGGCCGGCTGTGGCGGGGCGGTGCCACCATCGTCGTCGGCTATTCTCCGAGCCGGCTTGGATGCCTACAAGCAAGGCGATGACGCCGCTGCAATCGACCGGATGGACCGCTTCATCTCGCTGCACGCCAAGTCGCAGCAAGCCGGCGAGGCACACTACGTCCGAGCACTGGCTCGAAGCAGACGCGGCGACCTGCCCGGCGCAAAAAGCGACTTCTCCTACGCCGTAACGCTGACTCGGCGAAACGACCTGACTGGGTTGGCCAATCTTGGGATGGCCCTGCTGGCGGAGCAAGGTAGCAATGACGACGAGGCTAAGCGGTACTACCTGGCCGCATTGCAGGCGCTCCCCCAAGGCGCTGCCGGTGGAGATGAGGCCCTATTTCGACTGGCGTGTCTGCTGCAGCGGCACGGGCAATGGCTGGAGGCAGACCGATATTTCGATCGGCTGGTGTTGCTGTACGGCAACGGCGACCTGGCGGCGGCAGGCCGCCATCGGGTGCGAGGACGGGGCTGGACGATACAGACCGGGGCGTTCGCCCAGCGCGGCAACGCGACGAAGCAGCAAGACCGCCTGTCACAGGTCGGATTGAACACGCGCATAACGGCAGTTCGTGGAGCCACCCTCCTGTTTGCCGTCAGGGTGGGACGCTATCAAACCCATTCACAGGCCCTCCAGGCCCTTCCACAAGTGAGAAAAATCGAACCCGCCGCGATGGTCACCATTGCCCGAGAGTAGGGGAGGGGCAAATCCGACCGGGCATTTGCGATAATCAACGCGGCCATGGCTGTCAGAAGACCTGACTGCAAATGCGGTATTTCGATTGCCTCGTATGATTCCTGAACTGCGGAAGGATAGGTTCATGCCCAGAAAAGGAGACGCCGACCCCCCCACTCCTCCGCCATTGAGCAGATGGCAGGCCGGGAGGGCCGGCGTGTGCGATGACTCGTTAATTTCTTTACATCGTGTACTACTATCCGGCCGCAATGTCGAAGAAGGCCGGGTGGGCACCTAGTCTATACGTCTATTATTCCTCTTTTGTTTTCGCCGTAGAGCAAAGACCAGCATACAAGAGCCCATAATTGCACTGGTGGCCGGTTCGGGCACAAACGGTCCAAAGGCCGGGCCAGGCGCAAACTCCAAGTCGAGTCCTGAGATTGCCTTCTGGCTGCGGTATTTCTTTGATCCCCTCTTGGTTCTCTCGGAATGGCTACGTAAGGTAACCAGCACACCAAATTCCAAGTCGTCCATCATGGCGACAAATTCCGAATCAGGCGACAGACCCATGTCTTCAACAAGGTTTATGGTGTAATTGACTTTCTTCTTGTACGTGCGCCCAAATCCGTCGTCGCGGTAGAAACCGTAGTTCGTATCGTCCAGAACGAGATCGGGAGCCCCGATACCATCGATCGGGTCGGTCGCGTTTTCGAGAAAGGTCAACTCAATGGTTTCGTAGTAAAACAAACCGGCCCGTCTGACAGGCAGGAAGTCGATATTCTTGACCTTCAGTTCAAACGAAGCGGTTTCCGGGTTGACGAAGTTGTCCGCCTCCAGATCATCTAGATCGCCAAAAGTCTCTGGTAGCCCCGACTGCAGTTTCAGGTTGAAGCGAAGGACAAATGACACGTATCCTTCGACGAAGTCGCCTTCGCCACTGAGGCGTATCTTGTCGGACTTCATGCCGGCACGAAGTTTAGGCGTAAGGTACTCTCCCAGCATTCCACTTCTGGCTTCCTGCAACGGTATATATATTTTCCCCTTTTTGGCTTTCATGTCCTCATTGGCTCCGAAAACGGCACCTGTGGCGTAGCCGACGTTCAGGACCATGGCCAGCAATATTGAACCAAGCGACAAGAGCCTGGCCCTGCGGATAGAGTGGATAGCATAAACTGGTTTCCATGTTATCGCGCTTGGTGTCCGCGCGAAGATTACTCCGTCGATAGAAAAAGTATTCACCTTCTCCTCCTAAGCGTTAGTCCCCAGACGGCATCGAGTCACCTGCCGATATTGAGCATAAGCGGCAAAGTAAAACTCACCATCAGGGTCGAGCAAACCTGCGAGCAGAGCAACTACATACACTACACATACTATACTGAGCAAACTACATTATACCCGGCCTATGCCTTTTCGTCCACTCAAAATCCGTCCTTTTTTGTGTCTTTGTTGACATCGCATCGCTTTCCCCAGGGTTCCTGCTTATTCCACTTGCCAGCGTTTCCCGCCGATAGAATATCAGGTCGAAACTGTGCGCCATCCATAGTAACGGAGGTGAGCCTGGATGAACGCGGCAGAGTGGTTTTCTCAGGGAATGGACCTATATCGGCATCAGCGGTACGGCGAGGCTGTATCTTCCTTTGCAGGCGTGTCTTGTGAGACCGGCTTGATGGGTCGGCTTGGCCGCTATTACCAGGGCAAGGCCTGCCAGCAGGCGGGACTGTCACTGGCGCGTGCAGGGCAGTTGGCCATGGCAGTAGATTACATACGGCGCACGATTGATCCGATCGGCGGCAAAGCAGATATATGCTTTTATCTGGCAAAGACTTATACAGAAGTAGGTATGCATGAACGGGCGGAGGCCCAGTTGGATGTAGCTGGGGATATTCGTGCCGCTGATGCAAACGTCAGCATCGCCCTTGCCCGGGCCCATATACGCAATGGCAATCCGGCAAAGGCGTTACTGACGCTACATGCCACACTGTGCAAGTGCGGACCTTCGGTGCAAGTGCATTTGCCGATCGGGCTGATCCTTCACGGGTTTAGAAAGAAAGATTTTACGAGCGACTGGCCTGGACCGACAGGGCGCGAAACGAGTGGAAGCGGGCATTGGAAATTAACTCATAATACACCGGCCAAAGAGGCGATGAAACGCCTGGCCGCTTGAAAATAGGAGGGCTGTGGTGAGCCATCTTCTCGAACTTTTAGGACGAGGCCTGGAAGGGAACCTCGCCGAAACGCTTGAACGGCATTACTGGACGGGCGGTATTCTAAGCATCGAGCAGATGCGCCGCCATGTTGCCGAGCACCCATCGCATCCGGACATGCAATTTCAGCTTGGCCTGGCTTATCTGCGTGCGGCACAGACGAATGAGGCCATCGAGCACCTCTCAGAGGCCTGCAAGCACAAGAGCGACTATGTGGTTGCCCGGCTTGCCTTGGCCAGCGCGATGGAGGAGGCTGGTCGGCTGAATGAAGCGTTGGAACAACTTACCTTGGCCAAACAAACAGATGACGTTGAGCCGGCGGTGTTGTTCTGCATGGGATACGTCCTGGAGAAGCTCGCTCGTAGCGACGAAGCAGCCCAGTATTATCGCCAGGTTATCCAACTCGACCCAGCCAGTACGGCCCCACGTCAGCGGCTGGCGGCGGTGGCGCTGTTCACCGACAACGTGGACGAGGCGATCGAGCAGTATACCCACCTTGTGGAGGCTGATCCCGGCGACAACCGCGCGAGAGCAACACTGGCACAGCTATGTTACCGCAAGGGCCGTTACGCAGAGTCCGTCAGGCATTACTCAGACGCGATAGCCATGGAGCCTGAAAACTGGGCCTTAACCGACGAGCAGGCCGAGGCACTGGTCGCCGACGGACAAATCGACGAAGCCATCGACCGGCTGAACGAACTGATCGCAATGCAGGGCGATTTTCCCGATCTGCACGTGCGGATCGCCGAGCTCTACAGCCACCTGAATGACGACAACCGGGCAACGTGGCACTATAGCAAGGCCCTGCAATTGCAGCCTAACTACCTTGAAGCCCATGTGAAGTTAGGCACGCACCAGCTGATCAACGGCCGGTGGGCCGAGGCCAGTGAAGCCTTCGCCGAGGCGGCGGAACTGAACGACCAACTGCTGTCAGCTTATGTTGGCCTCGGTGTGGCCCAGGTGGGTCAAGACGATTTGGCCGCTGCGATGACCAGCTTCGACATGGCTGCCGCCGTAGAACCCAACAGTACGCTCCTGGTTCGCGAAATGGCTCGCCTGCAATTGCGAAGCGCACTGGAAACTCAGGCCGATGACCAGCAGACTCCAACCGACCAAGTCGGCCGGGACGAATCGACGAGCCTTCAAGGCGACGATCTGCTGAAGCTTCAGATGGCCCGGCATGCCGAGCATGTGGCGGCCGAGCCAGGTCACGCCGACCTGCGCTATCGCTACGGGGTACTCCTGAAGGCCGAGGGCAGGCTTTCGCAGGCCTTGGGGGAATTTGACAAGGCCATCGAGTTGAATCCCTCTTACACCCAGGCACACATAAAGCGGGGCATTACTCTGCAGGAACTCGGTCAAAACGACGAGGCTATCGCCGCATTCACCCGCGCGTTGGAGCTTGAGCCGGAATACTTGGACCTGCACTACCGGCTTGGTCTTTTGTATACCGACGGAAAACGCTTCAAAGAGGCGATCGAGCACTTGGAAACTTTCCGCAAGAACGCCCCTGATAACCAGAATATCCGCGCCAAC
>JABMQG010000457.1 GCA_013203365.1 Planctomycetota bacterium
ACCGCCAAGCCCGTGCGGATAGAGATAGTCTCCCAGCCGTCCGGACTTACTCGCCTGCTGACGAGCCTGCAATGGAATCCGCCACTTAGTGAAGACCTGTTCATTCTCGCGGCGCACGATTGACAATTGACATGCGATAATCGCCCGTTGAGAATCTCTCCCATGCCCAACGCCGACACTGCCGTCCGGATGTGCCTTCGCTTGCGACTCGCCAAGGATGTAGGCGGGGCCAGGTTTCGCAGCATGTTGGATCACTTCGGCGACGTCGAGGGGATATTCGCCGCCGCACCGGCAGGGATGCAGACCCTAAAGTCCGTCTTGGCCAAGGCCGTCCACGCCGTCTTCGCCGTGGACGAGGAGGCGATTGATCGTGAGCTGGAATCGGCCGAGGCGCTCGGCGTGCGGATACTGCCCTACCCTCTCAGCGGTCAGGCCAAAGCCGACGGCGGAGAATACCCGCTCGCGCTAGTCAATATGCCCGATCCTCCACCCGTGCTGTACGTTCGTGGGCATCTCGAGCCGGCCGACGCAATCGCACTGGCCGTCGTCGGCGCACGCCGGTGCACGCACTACGGCGTGGAGCAGGCCGAGCGGTTCGGCGCCCTGCTTGTGCGGGCGGGTTTTACCATCGTCAGCGGCGGGGCTTACGGCATAGACACAGCCGCTCATCGAGGGGCCCTAAAGGCGGGCGGCAGGACCATCGCGGTCATGGGCTGCGGGCTCCAGCGGTTGTATCCGCCAGAGAACCGCGAGTTGTTCGATTCGATCGTCAATGAAGGCCGCGGGGAAATCGTCAGCGAGCTGCCCATGGCCATCGAACCCAAGGCTTCGAACTTTCCCTTGCGCAACCGCTTGATCAGCGGACTGTCGCAGGGCGTTCTCGTGATCGAGGCCGCCCGCAAGAGCGGCTCGCTTATCACTGCCCGCCTTGCCGCCGAGCAAGGCCGGGCCGTCTTCGCGCTTCCCGGGCGTGTGGACAACCCATTCAGTCAAGGCACAAACGAGCTGATCCGTGACGGCGTGACGCTGGTGCAGGACCTCGAGGACATACTCGAGCAACTCGATGGCCTCGGGCAGGCAATCACAAAGCACGCCCCGGACGGACTTTTCGATGAGAAACCGCCGGCCCGGCCAGTCACACTGGACCAGACGGAACGGCAAATAGTAGAAGCCTTCGACACCGAGCCCCTCACCATCGACCAGTTAGTCCCCGCCACAGGTCTGCCCGTCCACCGGATAGTGGCCGCCATGACCACTCTCACCCTCAAGGGCATCGTCGCCCAACAGCCGGGCAACGTCTTCGTCCTCAAGAGACGCCCCTGATCGGTCCTACGTTTTCCTCAGCACGCCGATCACGACGCCCTGGATGTTGGCACGTTTGACGTAGATGGGCTTGTAGCCGGCATTAGCCGGCTGCAGGCGGATTCGGCCCTTCTCGCGATAGAACCGCTTCAGGGTGGCCTCGCCGTCGCCCACCAGCGCGACCACCGTTTCACCGTTGCGGGCCGTGTTGCGCCGTTCGCAGATAACGTAGTCGCCGTCGCAGATGTGGTCTTCGATCATGCTGTCGCCGGCGACCTCAAGCACGAATGTATCACCCCGCCGGTCGAACATCTCTTCCAGGTCGATCGACTCGGTGTTCTCGACGGCCTCGATGGGTGAGCCGGCGGCAATTCGCCCGACCAGCGGCAACCGGGTGGGCCGATCGTCGGGAAACTTAAACTTGGAGGAAATCCGCAAAGAGCGGGCGCTGTGCTTGGCGCCGCGAAGCAGCACCCCTTTTCTTTCCAGGGCGCCGACGTGCTCGAAGACGGTCACCTTCGTCAGGCTCAACGAATCCCCAATCTCCTGCAACGACGGGGAATAGCCAAGTTTGTGACGATAGTCGCGAACAAACGTGAGGATCTGCATCTGTCTTGGGGTTATTGACTGTTGCACTTTTATTCTCCTTCACTGGCGACCCGCAGGGGTGTTTGGCCGTTTCCGCCCGTCGCAATGTGGCTGATCTGCTCGCCGGCAAAGTCAAAACCCTTCCGAAGGTCGACTGGACCGGCCAGGCTCGGACGAAGATTCCCCCAGGACCGAACAAGCAAACCGGCTCTTCCCGGCTCGCCAACCGTTGAACCACACCCGCGTCACCTCGCCAAATCCCAAGCCATCGGCCGAATGTCGCCCCACATGCAAGGCATCTCAGCCATCGTCGAAGACCTGATGTTCTCTCGCCTTCAAGATCTTTCCATTCCCTGGCGAACGGCAGGACCTGCCGGGCCGATGGGCCGCTCGATCGTCTATGTTTTGTATCTGTTAGCATATCGTATGCTAACATCGACCGAACATCAAGACGGACATGAAAAATATTTCTAAGGTAATTCCCCTGGCAATCTCGTCGTCGTCGCCGCACTCAGCGGTCGTTGCTTTCACCGGCACCGGCCGAAGTGATCACCTCGGTGAGCAGGTATTGGTGCTTGTATTGTTCTTCTCGGCCCCGGCGCTGCCGAAGTATCTGCCGCTCCCGCTCATCGAAGGTTTTAGTGCTGGTGCTAGTGCAAGTGCCGGCACCGTCGCCAACCAGGCGTATCGGCCCGAGCCTCCCGGTTCGGCGCTTCGCGGCGTACTCGATGTTGAGCCGGCAGAGCTGCTCGTCCACGACCCGGGCAAGTTCGCCGGCGGCATTTTCGCTAAGCGTGCCTTCGTCCGCCTCGACGCGAAGGCTATAGAAAGGCGGCCAGTCGAAGTGCCCCTGGGCGAGGAACCGCCGGATCGGCAGGCCAAGCCGCCCCGCCGCCAGCTGCATGGCCTGGACTACCTGGTGCTCCGTGAGCTTCTCGCCCGTGATGTTGGCCGTGTGGGCGCCCTTTGAAAGAAAGGCGAAAACCGGGCTTTCACCCATCATGGCGGTGACTCGTATGCGATCATTTATGTTGTATCGCCACAGCCCGGCGAAATTGGTCAGCACGAGGAAGTATTCACCACCCACCTCCAGTTCATGGCTTCTCAGGAGCGTCGGGGAAGCGGCGTCGATCTGGTCGGCGGGAATAAACTCCAGAAACGCGCTTAGAATGTCGGCCACGCCCGCCGGAGTTTCGTCCTCCAGCGGGACGGAGAACCGGCCCTCGCTGGCCAACAGGCCTATGTCGCGGATCGGTGTGCGCCCGATCAATTCCCTCAAGGCCGGCAGGTAGAGCCCCAGCGTCCCGCCGGTCCAGTTCAGGCAGAACGCCAGGTCCCAAAAATGCCTTACCAGCAGTTGGCCGTCGCGGGCCATCCCCTCCTCGATCCGGCGAACCAGTTGGCCGTGCTTTTGCAGACGCAACCGTGCGCGAATTTTCTGCGGCACCGGCCCCGGCGGCGTCAGTGTTCCGTCGCGGAGGTCTCGAAGCAGCGATTCGACGTGCCGTTGCGCCGTACCCAGCAAATTGATGATCGTGGAAGGATTGGCGGTCGAAATCCATCCGACGTCCTGCGGCATGCCCAGCCGCATCAGCGTGTAATACCTGGCGGCCGTGTCCTCGATGGCCGCGACCTCCGACCCCGCAACGTACATCCGCCGGACGATTCTCTTCTGGCCAGCCGCCAGAAGCCCGGAAATAGCCCCGCAGGGGATACCCGTCGGGCTGACCGATTCTGCCGCGTTGCCGGCCACTTGCAGTATCTTACGCAACCAACCGTTCGGGTGATCGACCAGCAGCTTGATCCCGAATACGTTCCAGCCTCGGCGATATTGAGCCAGCGCCTCGCCCGTGACCGGTATCCGTTTCGGCTCGCCGGTCGTGCCGCTGGTCATGGAGAACATAAGAACAGGCTGGTCATCCGGCAGGAGCGCCTTGGTCTCTCCATGCAGCAATCG
>JABMQG010000041.1 GCA_013203365.1 Planctomycetota bacterium
CGGCTGTATCATCCCGCTAGTACCCAGATGCAACCGCACCCAAGCATCCAATTTGGCGTCGATGCTGCTGTCCCGTTCGGTGCTGAGCTCTTCGGTCGTGCTGTAACTGGTGCGCTCGCTGATGATGATCGTGATGAGCTGATGCTTAGTGAATGCCCGCGGTTGGCTCTTCGGTGCGGCAATCAACGACCGGACGACGACAGGGGTGTCCGATTTGACCCGGCCTGATTCGTCCCCGGCGGCATTGGCCTGGACTTCTTGCCTGGCCTGTTCGTAAAGGCTGGAGTTCTGCCCAGTCGCCGTCGCCACCGTCAGGGCTGAAAAAACCACTGCCGCGATCTTCCATTGCCAAGTCATTACATGTTCTCCTGCTCACGGGCCTTTCTTGCCTACCCGCCGGCGTCGGTGCAAGCTGAATTCAACGACACTTCAGCCCTGCCCGGGCCCATCATTACCGCCCAAAACCTTCTATTACTGCTTTGGTTGGCGAACTCCACCCGATCGCCCAAGCGGCCTTGGCCGAGGGCCTTGGCCTGCAGGCGAATGACCCCGCACGTGACCCACGCCGCCTGGCCACGCTGAATCAACAATGGATCCGTCAGACACGTCGCCTCAACCACCTCTCCGAGACCGATAGACCGCCGAACCTGTCGGCCCACGACGGCCCCAAGGTCGGTCATCGGTTCACCCCGGCCGGCATCGTCTCTTGCAACCAGATCCACGTCCTCGGAGTTAATCTGTGTGCCGACGGCCAACGTACGCCTGGCCACTACGATCTGGCGGGTGAGCGAGACCAAGCCGTTCATGTAGATGCTGTACTTACGGCTTGCCTGCATGTAATCGGCCCGCCATCGACGTCTTCCCAGACAGTTGCGATTGGTGCCGGTGATTGTGACCGTTCCCAACGGGGACAGATCGGCCCTCGCGGCGTCGGCTCGGCTGAACCGCACCGTAATATTGCTCCGGTCTGCACCCAGTTCCTGAACCAGTTGATCCACAATCCTCTCGCGAAGTGTTGACGCCGCCTCGGCAGGGAAAGCATTCGCCCCCCCGACCCGTGCAGCCAGGGAGGCAGTGACAGCCGACTCAACCGCCGCGGTTTCACCGCCTGGAGCGACGGCGGCCCGTGATGCCTGGTTTTCAAGCCGTACCAAGCACCGGGCCGCGCCTGCGAAACTAATGGGGGCCGGATTCACGCCGGCCTGGCGAAGGGCGAGCTGCAATTGATCGATTGTCAACTGTCGGCAAGGCCGAGTGTCGTCCGCTGAAAGCACCACCACATTGGCGAGGCCCTCAGAGCAGCCGTAGATGCCAGCCACGTCACTGAGGCGGACCTGTCCGCCTCCGACCTGAGCCGTCGGCTGGAGCCGGATTTCCTGCCCGCTCGCCAAGGCGATCGGCATCGCCACGGCCAACATGCAGGTCCAAATTTGCCTTGCTCGATCCATCTGCTCTTTCATACCGGCCAATTAAGCCGTTAAATTCTCAACGCCCGAAGGTCCTTACTTCAACCGCGTAATCGTCTGCAACATTTGGTCGCCGGTCGTAATCACCTGGCTGTTCAATTCGAACGCACGCTGGGCCTTGATCAGGTTCACCAACTCGTTGACGGCGTCAACGTTGGATGACTCCAAAAACCCGCCCAAGGTGGTTCCCAGTCCGTTCGTCCCTGGGTTGCCCTCCACCGCATCGCCGCTGGCAGAGGTGACGGTGAAGAGGTTCATGCCACGCGCTTCCAGCCCGGCCTCGTTGGGAAAGCGATACAGCATGATCTGACCCAACTCTTCTGGGATTGTCTCACCAGGAGGATTTGCACGGACCATGCCGTCCGAACTGATACTCACGTTGCTGTAGCCATCGGGAATGGTTATCGCCGGCTCCAGCCGAAAACCGTCGCTGTTGGCCATCACCAGTTCACCGTTGGGGTTTACGACAAAGTTGCCGTTGCGGGTGTACGCCGCCCCGCCGCCGAAGTCCTCGAAGGTCTTAACCTGCAAGTATCCGGTCCCTCGGATAGCGATGTCGGTCGGGCTGTTCGTCTGAATCAGACTGCCCTCGGTGTTTATCCGCTGCGTGTTGCTGATTCGCGTGCCCAACCCTACGTACGTGCCCAACGGCTTCGTGACGCCCTGGCTGTTCTCACCGCCGGCCGGTTCCTTCACCAGATACAGCAAGTCCTCAAAGTTGGCCCGGCTGCGCTTGAAACCGTTTGTGTTCACGTTGGCCAGGTTGTTGGCAATTATGTCGATCGAGTCGCTCAGGGCTCCAAGGCCCGTCGTGGCGGTGTGCATCGCAAGAATACTCATGTGGCAATGCTCCTAGTTTGTCAGGCCATTCTGGCAATCTCGTTGACTGCCTTGCCGAGCATGGAGTCGGCCAACTGGATCATCTTGGCCGAGGCGTCGTACGTCCGCTGGGCAGTGAGCATGTCGATCAAAGCACGGGTGGGTTCGACGCCGCTGCCTTCAACGTATTCGTGCCGCAACTGCGCCTTTGCCGGTGTGGTCTGGGCAGCGCCGGCGGCGTAGGCGTTGTCGCCGACCTTGCGTAAAACCGCCGGGTCACGAAAATCCGTAATGCCAACTCGGCCCTGCGGTTCACCATTGACGCGAATGAAGCCCTGGCGGTCGAAGCTAACTTTCCCAACCGGCAGCAAAATAGTCCGACCAGTCTCGTCCAACACACGCTGCTGGCCGGCCGAAGTGACCAGATAACCCTCGGCGTCTCTGGCGAAACGCCCGTCTCGGCTGTAGAGTTTCCCACCGTCGGCCTCGACGGCGAAGAAACCCTCGCCCTCCAGCGCCACGTCCAGCTCCCCGCCTGTGTGCACCATTGGGCCTTGGGCAAAGTCCGTGTGAGTGCTGCCGTTGCGCAACCCGCCCTCGACCTCATCAAGAATGGGCACACTTACGTACCATGGAAGGTTTCGCTCTTCCGGTGCTGGGGGCCGGCTGCGAACGGTGGTTACGTCACGCTTGAAGCTTGTGGTGTTCACATTAGCCAGATTATTGGCGGTGACCTGCTGACGGTACTCCTGTATCCCCAACGCCGCAGCAGATAGATACAGTCCGTAATTCATCGTCGCCCTTCCCCAGGCAATGACGAAGCCGCGGCGGATTGGTCCGTCGCGGCTTCGTCGATCGAATACCAGACTGTCTCTGCAGGCTCCTGGCACGCCACGCTGGACTCCGCCGCCTGGCGCATGTGGATGGCTGTTGCCAGCCGGGCTGTGACAAGCACATGCATTGCCCGTTGACTGACGCGGGTCGCCGCAGCCTCCAATGCCGCGGTGACAGCCGCTCCTGACTGTGCCGATTTTCTATGGGCACCGTTTTGCATTTCGGTGAGACTCCTCTCACCCAATCCCAGTGATTGGGATTGACCATCCACGCCACGCCATCTCCTGGCGTGGCCACAGCCGCGCCTCCGTGCGCGACCGCTTAACCCGGGCAGAAATCCCACCCGACACGTCATAGCTATGAAACACCCGTGCCAAACGGCAGCCCAAAGGCGAAAACTGACAAGGAACCGACGTGACAATTCACCCTTAACGTCCTTGTATTACATGCGGTACACGAATAGATTCTTTTTGGCTTTTTCCAACCGACCCATCGCCCCAAGCCACGACTGTGGGCTCGGCCGTTCTATCCCGTGGCGCAGCAGTTGCCGGGCTACGCGCAAAAACTGCCGGATAAACCGGCGGGCATTGTCGTTTCCCACACGCCGGGTTTTACGCTAGAATGGGCTGCCAACATGGAAATACGACAAGCCAGAATGCCTGATGCAAGTGCGATCTGCGAGATCGTCAACTATCATGCAGAACTCGGCCGAATGCTGCACCGCTCAATGGAGGCAGTGTACGAACGGCTTCGCGACTTCCTCGTCGCAGACAATGACGGGCAGATCCTCGGCTGTGCCGCAGTGGAAATCGCATGGGCCAACCTGGCGGAAATAAAGAGCCTGGCCGTTCGCCCCGAGCACACAGGTGAAGGCATCGGCCGGAAACTGGTCGCCGCAGCCGTCGCCGATGCTAAGCAGTTGGGCCTTAAACGATTGTTTGCACTGACCTACGAGCAGGCGTTCTTTGCCCGTTACGGCTTTCGGGTCATCGACAAGAACGAACTGCCGAGCAAGGTCTGGAG
>JABMQG010000458.1 GCA_013203365.1 Planctomycetota bacterium
GCACTCCGTCCCTGTCGGTGCACCTGTTAGTGGCCACGGCAACAGCCAAAGCCAAAGCCAACACCTTTTCCCGATGACGGAAGAAACGGCCAAAATCTCGCAACCCACAGGGCCGAATAGCATTATAGCATAAAAAGCCTCCGGCTCCGCCGACTACAAGAGGTTTTCCTTTACCATACAGAATTATCGGCTCACTGCAGCTACGCTATTGACAGAATCGACGAGCGTGGCAAACGACTTGACGACTTTTTAATCCGTCACAGGCGCACTGATCAGGCGATCAACAGGCCCGTTAAGCGGATAACCGCCGGTTTTTTTTGGACAAGCTGCCTTGCCTATGCGCAAGTCCTGCGTTTTGTGGCAGTTTCGCCAAGGAGTTTGCTGTGAAAGACCCGAAGCATGAAAGGTATGTATACGATTTGCCTTCGCCATCGATACGGCTGGGTGATGAGCTGATAGAGAAACTCCAAACCCGTTCTTCTGAACAGCTTAGGGGCCCGCTTACTCACCCCGGCGGCGACATCGAACGTACCGCCGACACCCATGAAGAAGTTCGCGTGAATCTCGTCCATGTGGTCCGCGATCCACTTTTCCTGGGCTGGCGTGCCCATGGCCACGAATAGCATCTGAGCGCCGCTTTCGTTGATCTGCCGGACGACTTCCCCTGGGTCGGTAAAAAATCCGTCACGCCGGCCCACGATCTGAAGACCGGGGTAAGTCTGGCACAGACGCTCTGATGCAAGCCGATTCGATTCACCCGAACCGCCCAGCAGGAAGACCTTCCAGCACTTCTTGGCCGCCTCAGCGATCAACTTGAAGAACAGGTCACAGCCGGTGCAACGTGGAATCATGGTACCATGCAGAATCTTCGCCGCCAGCGAGACGCCCACACCATCGCAGATGCCCACGTCCGCCCGGTGGAGAATGGCCCGCAAGTCTGGATCGTGCCAGGCGCGATAAACTTTTTGGGGGTTGATCGCCACCCAGAAGGACTTTTGACCCGAGGCCATTGTATCGCCGACACACTGGATGGCTTGGCCATACGTTCCAAACGGCGTTACGTCGACACCCAGGAGATCCACGGCCTCTGGAACGGATATACCTGCCGACATTTATATTGCTCCGTCTGCTATCCACCTCGAAGGCATATTCTGTTGAGTCTCCTTGATGTGTCGGTGTTTCGGCGTCGCGAGTTGATCAGACACAGGCTTAAATTAAAACCGCAACGCCAACTCTTCTGGCACCACCTGGACTTCATTGTGCTCCTCAGCCTGGGGCATGGAGGCCAGGCTTCGTTCGTCGATCAGTCGGCCGAACAGTGATACCCGACGTCCGACGGACTCCAGCGACGTGTTGGTTCGCACCGACAGTTCAATTCGAGAGGATTTGCCGTCGCTCAACGGTATTGTCACGGTAGCTATCTCATTGGGGTGCAACGACTCTTCAGTGCGGCGCCACACGTACATGTTCGTTCTGCCGACGGCCTTTCTGTGCACCAGCGCCAGGCGGTCAAACTCCATTCGATCGGCCATACCGCACAATGTCTGCCACCAGTCGGCGAAACATCTGCTGTTTCGCAATTGCAGTTGCACCTCCTCGAAATGGGATCGCTGTTGTTTGACTTCCTTGGCAATGGCGGAATTGCGTTGAAAGGCCGCGATCGTCTCGCGGATTCTGGCCGCCCCGGCCACGCGGAAGACAACCACCAGGAAACAGACGGCGCAACCTATCACCGCCATCGTCCCGGTGCTGCGGGTTACAAACATCAACATGCCGATCCCAGCCGCTGCCAACGTAACGGCGTAAATGAGGAAGACCGCGTATCGCTGATTCAGCCCCTTCTCCAGCAGCCGATGATGGATGTGGCCTCCCTCGGCGGCGAAAATAGATCGGCGATCGAGAACCTTTCGGCGGATGATTGTCAAAAGTGTGTCCGTTAACGGCACGCCAAGTGCCAGGGCCGGCAGTGCGAGCCCGACCAGAGTGGAAGTCTTGGCCTGACACACCACGCTGCCGCCGGCGATCATGAAGCCAAGAAACATGCTGCCGCAGTCGCCCATGAAGATCTTGGCCGGATTGAAGTTAAAAAATAGAAAGCCCGTCAGACTGCCAACCAGCGACAGCATCAACACGCCCATCACGATCTGTCCGCTGGAAAAGGCAAGGATCGCGATAACCCCGCAGACTATCGCCGCGATGCCAGCCGCCAGGCCATCCAACCCATCAATGAAGTTCATCGCGACCGTGATGCCGATTATCCACAGCATGGTGACCGGCCAGGACAGCCAGCCAAGGTGAAGCTCGAACGTCGAATCGAGTGTGATCGATTCGATGCGGCTTCCAGTCGAGCACAGCAGCAGCGAAGCCCCCACCAGGCACAAAAGCTTGAACTTCGCCGGCACGGACCGTATGTCGTCCAGCAGCCCAACCAGGAAGACTAAAAAGGCCGCCGCCAGCAGCACTGTAACCTGGGTGTGAATCTCGCGGAAGGCCTGGCCGATGGTGTTGTTCAACGCCAGGACAGGGATCGTCAGCGCCATCGTGCCGAGCATGATGGCC
>JABMQG010000459.1 GCA_013203365.1 Planctomycetota bacterium
GAACGGCAATCCGATATCCCAATCCCGAGGGCGGGCCGCCGCAGCACCGGCCGTTCGCCATCGAGTACTACTGTCCAACCTGCAAACCTCAGCACGTTGGCCGCTTCTTCAAGAAACCGGATCAAGCCGATCTCGAACGTCTGGACAAGGCGGACGCGGCATACAAGAAGATACGGCCGGAATTCGTACCCCAAGATGAGATCCCTGACGGAGACGAAACGGCCCGCCTGCACAGATGGGGCTACGCGAAGTACCGCGACATGTTCAATACACGGCAATTGCTCGCCCTCGAACTAAGCGCCAGGCTCATCGCTCGACAGCCCGACGAGAGGGTCCGCAACGCGCTGGCCACAAACCTTTCCGACCTCTTGCGGTACCAGAACATGCTGTGCCGCTATGACACGGCTGCTCTCAAGTCCCTCGACATCTTCTCCGTACACGGATTCCCTGTGGGCCTCATTCAATGCGAGTCGAATTTTCTCGGGATACCCAACGGCGGAGAGGGCTGCAACATTGGCAGCGGCGGATGGTCCAACATCATCGACAAGTATGCCAAGGCCAAGACATACTGCGACTCCCCATACGAAACGCGGCGCGTGGGAAAACGCAAGATCAGGGTTCCCATTCATGGGGAATGGATAGGCGACAACACAGGCAACGGCCGTTCGGGCCAGAACCACAATGTTGCGCTGTTCTGCTCGAGCGCCGCCGATGCCAGCATCAAACCAGCCAGCCTGGACGGCGTCTTCACCGACCCCCCGTACTTCGGCAACGTGCAGTATGCGGAGCTGATGGACTTCTGCTACGTGTGGCTCCGACGACTCATCGGAAAGAGAGAGCCCGCATTCACTGCGGCGTCGACTCGACACCCTGACGAGCTGACCGGCAACGAGAGCATGGGGCGGGGGCTGGAGCACTTCACAGAGGGGCTCTCAGCCGTCTTCAGCAAGATGGCAAGAGCGCTGAAGCCAGGCGCCCCCCTGGCTTTCACGTATCATCACAACCTTCTGGACGCGTATGCGCCTGTGGCAGTAGCAATCCTCGACGCTGGTTTGGTGTGTTCGGCCTCACTGCCCTGCCCCGCAGAAATGGCCGCCTCGATCCATATCAGCGGCACTGGATCGTCAATCGTCGATACCATACTCGTGTGTCGTTCCTCCGGACATGTGCCGAAGAGGTGGTTGGTCGACAGTTCAGAAGGGCTGGCCGACTTGGTGCAAGCGGACCTCCTGCAACTCAGAGAAGGAGGAGTGAGACCGACCAAGGGCGACATGCGTTGCGTTCTTTTCGGCCATCTCACTCGGCTCGCGATCTGGCAACTGCGCACAAGCTGGGCCCCAGAGGCACCGACCGCCGAACGCTTGGGAGTGGTCCTGGACTGGATGCGGACGGACTTCGCCCCTGATGAGGCGCAGAGCGTCCTGAGCAAGAGATCTGCGGACGAACCCGCTTTGCAGGTTGCCGAGGTTCGCGAGAAACGTGAAGACTACGGAGAACAATGCGATGTCGTTTCCTTTTGAGGCATCCCTCGAAGACATCCAGGCATCCCCCGAGGCGTACGTGGATTCGGTGTTCTCGTGCCTCGAATCGGAATTCATGTTGCTGCCCAAGGGGCCGGGTTTCGTTGAATACCCGGTCTTCGAAAACGGCTATGAAGCCCTGAGACAGGCAACGCAGGATTTCGCTGATCTCTCACCCGAGAAGGTCCTCAACGTCGTGTTGGACGTCCCCATCTCTTTCGTGGTCTTGCGCAGCATCCTCGGCTTCACACCGCCGGAATGGGCATACGTGACGGCTCAGCGAACGAATGCCGACGTGACCCAAAACTCCACAAGGGCACTTGATCGCAAGATTCGCCTGGCACCGTTGGCGAAGCTGAAACCCAGCAAACTCGTACTGGCTCGCATTCAGGCGCTGGTCGCAACCTCATGTGAGCTTCTGTGCCAGGGAGCGACGCTGGAAGACCCGTCGAAGATCCATCGTCTGGACAAAGCGGACACACGTAGCGGTGCGCAAGGCGTACAGAATCTCGCCCGGATGGGAGCCCCCTACGCAATGCTCCTGTACGAAAGGTCCATGGGCAGGCCATTCGCCGGTCACCGCGACTCAGTCAGTGACTTGATCGGCGATA